>NZ_JBSGXB010000154.1:0-17349 GCF_053609185.1 Streptomyces sp. NPDC054956
TCATCCACCGAAGTGGACGGGGTATCAACTTTTGGCGTTGATTTTTGGCACGCTGTTGAGTTCTCAAGGAACGGACGCTTCCTTTGTACTCACCCGCAGTAACAATTACTGGGGCTTTCCTCCGGGCGCTTCCTTCGTTTCCAACTCTACCAGATCATTTCCGCGCCGTTTCCGGCGGTGGATTTGAATTCGGTGACCGTTGGGGGTCTTTGCCTTTCGGCGCTCCACCACATTAGCGCTTATCCCTTGCGGCTCATAATCGGCCGCTCGGAATCGAATTCGGGCATGCCGAATAAGACCCCGCCAGGGGTAAGTCGTAGGTAGTGGGTTGGCCGCTCTGGAGGTCTGCCGATAGCAGTGCCCCGTTCAAGCGGCTCGGGCTACGTTAGGCGTCCGCACACCCCGAGTCAAGTTGAGCGGCGGCGTGGCGCGTGGGCGCGGTACGGGCTCACCGTCGGGTCGTGGGTGATCCAGTAGCGGTACGGGTGGTCCGCGCCGGCGCCGCCCACTCCGGTGCGGGGGCCGTTGCCCACCAGGTCGGGCGGGGTGGGGGTGCCGGCCAGGAGGGACAAGGGGGAATCGGGGCCCGCGCAGAGGTCCACGCCGTCCAGGGAGCGGTCCACGTCCAGGGCGGTGGCCAGCCGGGCCGGCCCTTTGGCCAGTTCTCGGTCGCCTCTGGCTGAAACTCGGCGTTTGCGAGCCAGATCGGCGCCCACGGTGATCTCCCCCGCCCGCAGCAGGACCCCGCTCGCGTGGCCCGGCGGACCGCACACCAGGTTGAGGCTGAACCACATGCCGTAGATGAAGTAGACGTACGCGTGTCCGGGTGGACCGAACATCGACGCGTTGCGCGCCGTCCGGCCGCGGTAGGCGTGGGAGCCCGGGTCCGCTTCCCCCTCATACGCCTCCACCTCAGTGATGCGCAGTTCCATGGGGCCGTCCGGGGTGATGCGGACCAGGGTGCGGCCCAGGAGGTCCGGAGCCACGGTGAGGACCGGGCGGTCGAAGAAGGACCTGGGCAGGGGCGTACGGTCGGGGCGCGCGCTCATCCGGTCGAGGGTAGTGGACTGCGCGGACCTGCAACCGGGGCCTAAGGTTCCGCGTTTGTAGGGGTAGTCCTGCGCGTAATCGCACACGTCTGTAGAGCAAGCCGTTTCAAGGGGAGTCAGAGCATGGGGTTCAGGAAGCTGTTCGCGAGCCTGGGTGCCGGTGGTGCTTCGGTCGACACGATCATCACCGAGCCGAACGTCGTGCCGGGCGGGATCGTCCAGGGCGAGGTGCGGATCCAGGGCGGCTCCGTGGAGCAGCAGATCGAGGGGCTGTCCGTCGGCCTCCAGGCGCGCGTGGAGGTGGAGGGCGGCGACCAGGAGTACAAGCAGGACATCGTCTTCACCAAGCAGCGCCTCGGCGGTGCCTTCCAGGTGCAGCCGGGCGCGCTGCACGTGGTGCCGTTCGGGCTGGAGATCCCCTGGGAGACGCCGATCACCCACTTCGGCGGTCGTCACCTGCACGGGATGAACATCGGTGTCAGCACGGAGCTGGAGATCGCCCGCGCGGTGGACGCCGGCGACCTCGACGCGATCAACGTGCACCCGGTGCCGGCGCAGCAGGCGATCCTCGACGCGTTCACGCAGCTGGGCTTCTCCTTCCGCAGCGCGGACATGGAGCGCGGGCACATCCGGGGTACGCGCCAGACGCTGCCCTTCTACCAGGAGATCGAGTTCCTGCCGCCGTCCCAGTACCGGGGTCTGAACCAGGTCGAGCTGACCTTCGTCTCCGACGGCCGCGAGATGGACGTCGTCCTGGAGATGGACAAGAAGCCGGGCCTGTTCAGCGAGGGCAGCGACACCTACCGCTGCTTCCAGGTGGGGCTGCAGTCCTACCAGGGGACCGACTGGGCGGCGTACCTGAACCAGTGGATCGCGTCGGTGGGTTCGCAGCGCAACTGGCTCTGAGCGGTTCTAGGCTCGGGGCGGTAGCCGCTACCGGTACGCGACGACTCAACCCAGCAGGAGGTTCAGCAGTGGCCGAGCAGAGCAGGGCGCCGCTCCCCCACGATTTCCATCCCCCGGTGCACGAGTTCACCGTGAGCAGCACGGACCTGGAGCCCGGGGCCGATCTGGGGGACGCGCAGGTGCTGTCGGGCGGGAACGTCTCGCCGCAGCTGCGGTGGGAGGGGTTCCCGGAGGGGACGAAGAGCTTCGCCGTGACGTGCTTCGACCCGGACGCTCCTACGGGCAGCGGGTTCTGGCACTGGGTGCTCTTCGACCTGCCGGTCTCGGTCACCGAGCTGCCGGCCGGGGCTGGAAGCGGGAAGTTCGAGGGGCTGCCCGCCGGGGCGGTGCACGTACGGAACGACTACGGCACCAAGGACTTCGGCGGGGCGGCTCCGCCCGCCGGGGAGCGGCACCGGTACGTGTTCACCGTGTACGCGGTGGACAAGGAGAAGCTCGGTCCCGGTGCGGACGTCTCGCCGGCGGCCGTCGGCTTCAATCTGCGGTTCCACTCGTTGGGGCGGGCGCAGCTGATCGGTGAGTACGAGGCCCCCGCGGGCTGATCACCGCGCCTTTCGTTCTCCGAGCGTTTGCCCGGTCCTGGTCTAAAGACGGCCAGGACCGGGCATTTTTATTGCGTTGTCCCGCGTGGCGCGCGCGGCCAGAGTGGTTTCGGGCCCCGCAGCCGGTGTGGTCGCGGGCCTGCACACGGGAGGTGGGCGAGATGCGGGACACGCTGGTGCTGAACGCGAGCTTCGAGCCGCTGTCGACGGTGACCCTGAACCGGGCTGTGGTCCTGGTGCTCCAGGACAAGGCCGTGGTCGAACAGTCGCATCCCGAGCTCCGTGTGCGCGCGGCCACGATGGATCTTCCGTTGCCGCGGGTGATCAGACTCTGCAGGTACGTCCGGGTGCCCTTCCGAAGACATGCTCCCTGGTCACGGAGGGGGGTGTTGATCCGGGACCAGCACCGGTGCGCGTACTGCGGGAAACGCGCGACGACCGTGGACCACGTGCTCCCGCGTGCGCAGGGCGGCGGGGACACGTGGCTGAACACGGTGGCCTCGTGCTCCGAGGACAACCACCGCAAGGCGGCCCGGACTCCGGAGGAGGCCGGGATGCCCCTGCTGCGCAAGCCCTTCGTGCCCTCGCCGGCGGACGCCATGCTGCTCGCGCTGGGGGTGGGCGGGCGGGACGCGTTGCCGGAGTGGCTGGAGCGTTCCGCGTAGGACCGCGCGTGATCGAGTAGGACCGCTCGTCCTGTCTGGTGGACGGCTGCGCTGGGCGGCGTACGTTTGCTACGTCGTTCAGCGGAGCAGCAGTTGGACGATCGCGATGATTCCGACGGTCACGATGACCCCGCGCAGGACGGTGGGCGGCAGTCGGCGGCCGACCTTGGCGCCGACCTGGCCGCCGATGGTGGAGCCGACCGCGATGAGCAGGACCGCCGTCCAGTCGAACTCGGCGACGAAGAGGAAGAAGACGGCCGCGATGCCGTTCACCATCGCGGCGACGACGTTCTTCACCGCGTTGATCCGCTGGATGTCGTCGCGGAGCAGCAGGCCCATGAGGCCGAGGTAGAGCACGCCCTGGGCGGCGCCGAAGTAGCCTCCGTACGCGCTCGAGAGCAGCATTCCGGAGAGCAGGGCCGGGCCGCCGTCGGGGTGGCCCGTGTCTCCCCCGGCCGCCTCCTGGCGCCGGCGCAGCGCCGCGGCGAGGCGGGGCTGGAAGACGACGAGCACGAGGGCCAGGCCGATGAGGACGGGCACGATCGTGTCGAAGGAGTCCGACGGCAGGGTGAGGAGCAGGATCGCGCCCGCGAGCCCGCCGACCAGGGAGACGGCGCCGAGCCGCAGGACGCGGGCGCGCTGGCCGCGGAGCTCCTCGCGGTAGCCGAAGGCCCCGCTGAGCGAACCGGGCACGAGGCCCAGGGTGTTGGAGACGTTGGCGGTGACCGGTGACAGACCGGTGGCCAGCAGCACCGGGAAGGTGATCAGGGTGCCGGAGCCGACGATGGTGTTGATCGCTCCGGCGCCGATGCCCGCGGCGAGGACCGCGAGCGCTTCCCAGAGGGACATCGAGAAGGAGGGCAAGGCCGTCCCCTTTGCGTGAGTGAGTCGCCTCCCCGCCATGAAGGTCGAGGGGCCTCACTGATCATGACGGATCACGCAGCCGGGAGGGGCCGTTCAGTCGATGGGGGGCTGTTCGCGGCGCTCCGCGGCCGCCTTGTCGGCCGCCGCGGCGGCGTCCTTGCCGGAACCGCCCGGGTTGAAGCCCGAACCGGGGCCCATCGGGCCGAAGTTGCCCATCGCGCCGGAGAGTCCCTTGAGGGCGTCACCGATCTCGCTCGGGACGATCCAGAGCTTGTTCGCGTCTCCCTCGGCGAGCTTCGGGAGCATCTGGAGGTACTGGTAGGCGAGCAGCTTCTGGTCGGCGTCGCCGGCGTGGATGGACTCGAAGACCGTACGGATGGCCTGCGCCTCGCCCTCGGCGCGCAGGGCGGCGGCCTTGGCGTCACCTTCGGCGCGCAGGATGGAGGACTGCTTCTCGCCCTCGGCGCGCAGGATCTCGGACTGGCGGACACCCTCGGCCTGGAGGATCGCGGCGCGCTTGTCGCGGTCGGCGCGCATCTGCTTCTCCATCGAGTCCTGGATGGAGGTCGGCGGCTCGATGGCCTTGAGCTCGACACGGTTGACGCGGATGCCCCACTTGCCGGTGGCCTCGTCGAGGACTCCGCGCAGGGCCGCGTTGATCTCCTCGCGGGAGGTCAGGGTCCGCTCCAGGTCCATGCCGCCGATGATGTTGCGCAGCGTGGTGACGGTGAGCTGCTCGATGGCCTGGATGTAGCTGGCCACTTCGTACGTGGCCGCGCGGGCGTCGGTCACCTGGTAGTAGATGACCGTGTCGATGTTGACGACCAGGTTGTCCTGGGTGATCACCGGCTGCGGCGGGAACGGGACGACCTGTTCACGGAGGTCGATCCGGTTGCGGATCGAGTCGATGAACGGGACGACGATGTTCAGGCCCGCGTTGAGGGTCCGGGTGTAGCGGCCGAAACGTTCGACGATGGCGGCGCTGGCCTGCGGGATCACCTGGATCGTCTTGACCAGTGCGATGAAGACCAGAACCACCAGAATGATCAGGACGATGATGATCGGTTGCATGCGGTTCCCCGTGCCCTTCCGGCTGTCTGTGCTGCCCCGTTGATCGGAGTCTCGCAGACCCCGGGGCCGCGAGTCGGCTGCTTGCTCACATGACGACCGCGGTAGCTCCGTCGATCTCCACCACGTCGACGGACTCGCCCGGTTCGAAGCTGGTGTCCGCGTCGAGGGCGCGGGCCGACCAGATCTCGCCGGCGAGCTTGATCCGGCCTCCGCCACCGGCGTCGACGCGTTCCAGGACGACGGCGCTGCGGCCCTTCAACGCGTCGATTCCGCTGCGGTGCTGGGGCTTTTGGCTGCGGTGCCGGTTGGCGATCGGCCGGACGACCGCGAGCAGCGCGACCGAGACGATCACGAAGACCAGGACCTGGGCGACCACTCCCCCGCCGAGGGCCGCCGTGATCGCGGCGGCCACCGCGCCGGCGGCGAACATGCCGAACTCGGGCATCGCGGTCAGGACGAGCGGGATGCCCAGTCCGACCGCGCCGATGAGCCACCACACCCACGCGTCGATGTCCACATGGTCATGGTAGGTCGGGTGGGCGCGGTCCGGACAGGGTGCGGGAGCCTCGGCCGGGAGCGGATCCGGCGGCGAGGACGGGCTCTAACGCAGGGGCAGGCCCTGGGCGGTCCAGCGCTCGTTCTCGTTGCGCTCGACGACGAGCGGGAGCCCGAAGCACAGCGAGAGGTTGCGGGAGGTCAGCTCCAGGTCGATGGGACCGGCGGTGACGACCTTGCCCTGGCGGATCATCAGGACGTGGGTGAACCCGGGGGCGATCTCCTCGACGTGGTGCGTGACCATGACCATCGAGGGCGCGAACGGGTCGCGGGCGAGCCGGCCGAGGCGTCGTACGAGGTCTTCGCGGCCGCCGAGGTCCAGACCCGCGGCGGGCTCGTCGAGGAGCAGCAGCTCGGGGTCGGTCATCAGGGCGCGGGCGATCAGGGTGCGCTTGCGCTCGCCCTCGGAGAGGGTGCCGAACTTCCGGTCGAGGTAGTCCGTCATGCCGAGGCGGTCGAGGAAGGCGCGGGCGCGCTGCTCGTCGATGTCCTCGTACTCCTCCTGCCAGGTGGCCGTCATGCCGTACGCGGCGGTGAGGACGGTCTGCAGGACGGTCTGGCGCTTCGGGAGCTTGTCGGCCATCGCGATGCCGGCGATGCCGATGCGGGGGCGCAGCTCGAAGACGTCCACCTTGCCGAGGGTGCTGCCGAGGATGGTGGCGGTGCCCTTGGTGGGGAAGAGGTAGCTGGAGGCGACGTTGAGCAGGGTGGTCTTCCCGGCGCCGTTGGGGCCGAGGATCACCCAGCGCTCCCCCTCCTTGACCGACCAGGAGACCTGGTCCACCAGAGCCCGGCCCTCGCGGACCACGGATACGTCCACCAGCTCCAGAACATCGCTCATGAGCGTGTTGTCTCCCCTTGCAGTCTCGGTTCGTCTGTGCACCGGTAGGCGCAGCCCCAGGGCAAAACCTACGCCACTCGGGGAGGGCTCCGGGCGCGGGCCCGGTTCGGAGGGCCGATCCGTAAAGTGGGGGGATGCTTTTCGAACCACGTTCAGGGCGGCTGGCCGCCTGGGGGAACGCTCTGCTGGCCGGTCTCGTCTCGCCCGACGAGGCCGTGTTGTCGATCGTGGGCGAGGACGCGGTGCACCGGGTGGAGGGGCTGCCCGGGGAAACCGGGCCGGTGGGGCTCACGCTCGCGCTCGGGCGGCTGCGGAGCCTGGGCGTGACCGGGCTGCGGGTCGCGCTGCCGGCGCCGGGGCATCCGCTGGGGCTGAGCGGGCCGCCGGAGTTCAACGCGCGGGCGCTGGACGCCGAGGAGGCGGTCGTGGCGGTGGGCGCGGCGGTCGGGCTGGTGCCGGAGGTCCGCGAGGCCGGGCCCGCCGGGGACGTGCACGTCTCGGTCACCTGGCACTGCCTGCCGGTACGGGAGGCCCCGCCGGCGGACGTACCGTCCCTCGGCGAGGCGGAGCGGGAGCTCGCGGAGGCGCTGCGCGAGGCCACGGTGGCGCTGACCCGGCTGGACGTGGCGGGATCGGGGCCGGTCGCGGACGCGGCGCTGTCGGCGTACCGGGCCCGGACGGAGGCCGGCCGGGACGCGCTGGCGCCGGGATACCCGCCGCGGGCGGTACGGGTGCTGGCGCTGGCGCAGCGGGTGGACCTGATGGTGTCGCTGGCGTACGAGCGGGGGCACGGGGCGGCGGTGGCCGCGTCGGAGATGGCGGCGCGGGCGGAGGCCTTGCGGCCGGTGGAACGGGTCGCTCGGCGGGCGTTGGTCGCGGCGTACAACTCTGCCGTGGAGGAGCGGGAGCGGGGGCTTTAGCCTCGGGCCGGCCGCGGTGTGCCTGCGGCGGCTGCGTGGGCTTCCGGTGCGGCGCCGTCGCGCAAGCGTCCCCGGCTGCGCCGGGCTTTCCGGGGCGCCGCCCCGGGCCCCGCGCTCAAACGCCGGCGGGGCTGATTCTGCCCGGTCCCGGCGGGGCTGATTTTGCCCGGCTGCGGCAACGGCCCCGCTTCCCGGGGAGAGGGGGGAAGCGGGGCCGAGGTGCCTGGCCGCTACGCGGGCCCGCCTGCGACACCGGACGGAGTCCGGTGCAGCGGCCCGAAGCCTGCGGAGCAGTGCGAGGGGTGCATCAGGAATTGACGCCCGTGTTGCCCCAGACGCCGTTCAGCAGGCCGATCACGTTGACCGTGTTGCCCACGACGTTCGCGGGGATGTGGACCGGGGTCTGGAGCTGGTTCCCCGCGGCCACGCCGGGCGAGTTCAGGGCCTCGCCCTCCGCCGACGCACCGCCGTGCGCCGCCGAGACACCCGCGCCGGCGGCGAGGAGGCCGCCCGCGATCATGGTGACGGCGGTGGCCTTCTTGATGTTCTTCACGTTCTCGTCCTCCAGTACGTCTGCCGCGGCCAGCCGCCGCGGCACGTCATGAAGAACGGTCATCCGACGAACGGGATGCGCCATGTGGGCGACATACACCCGACCGTATGAATCACTCCGTGATTCCGTGTCTGACCGCCCACAGCGCCGCCTGGGTCCGGTCCGCGAGGTCCAGCTTCATCAGGATGTTCGATACGTGCGTCTTGACCGTCTTCTCCGACAGGACCAGCGCGCGGGCGATCTCCCGGTTCGAGCGGCCGTCCGCGATGTGCCGCAGCACCTCGCGCTCGCGGTCGGTCAGGTTGCCGCCGCGTCCGGCCGACGAGGTGCCGTGGCCCTCCTCGGAGATCAGGGCCGCCGCGACCTCCGGCTGGAGCAGGACGTGGCCCGCGTGGACCGAGCGGATGGCGGCGGCGAGCGCGTCGGGGTCGATGTCCTTGTGGACGTAGCCCGCGGCGCCGGCGCGCAGGGCGGGGACCACCGTCCGCTGCTCGGTGAAGCTGGTGACGATCAGCACCCGCGCCGGGTTGTCCAGTCCGCGGAGCCTGCGCAGGGCCTCGATGCCGTCGGTGCCCGGCATCTTCACGTCCATCAGGATCACGTCGGGCCGCAGTTCCTCGGCGCGGGCGATGCCTTCCTCGCCGTCGGCGGCCTCGCCGACCACCTCTATGTCGTCCTGGACCTCCAGGAAGGTGCGCAGGCCCCGCCGGACCACCTGGTGGTCGTCGACGAGCAGGATCCTGATGCGGCCGGGCCGTCCTGGGGTGTCAGCCACCGGGGACCTCCAGTTCGATCGTGGTGCCCGCGTCGGGCTCCGAGTGGACGGTGAGGCGGCCTCCGACGCCGGCCGCCCGGTCCCGCATGGAGACCAGGCCGAGGTGGCGGCCCGCCCGGCGGACGGTGGGAGGGGAGAAGCCGGATCCGTCGTCGCTCACCCGCAGCACCGCTCCCCCGGCCTCCCGGCGGGTCAGCGTGACCTCGACCAGTTCGCCGCCCGAGTGGCGCAGGGCGTTGTGCAGGGCCTCCTGCGCCACCCGCAGGACCGCTTCCTCCTGGGCCGCCGGCAGGGCCCGTACTCCGTCGCAGGCGAAGGTGACCCGCGCGGTGTGGGCGCGGTCCAGGACCCGGACCTGGTTGCGCAGGGTGGCGACCAGGCCGTCCTCGTCCAGGGCGGCCGGGCGCAGCTCGGTGACGGCGGCGCGCAGTTCGTCGGCGGCCTCGGCCGCGAGGACGGCGACCTGCTGGAGCTCGTCCTTGGCCCGGGCCGGGTCGCGGTCCACGAGGGCGGCGGCGGCCTGGGCGGTCAGGCGGAGCGAGAAGAGCTTCTGGCTGACGGCGTCGTGCAGCTCGTGGGCGAGGCGGGAGCGTTCCTCGGCGATGGTCAGCTCGCGGCTGCGCTCGTAGAGGCGGGCGTTGGTGAGGGCGATCGCCGCGTGCTGGGCGAGGAGGGAGAGGAGGTCCACGTCCTCGTCGCTGAAGCCTCCCGGGCCGCGCTTGTTCGCGAGGAAGAGGGCGCCGAGGGTCTCCTCGCCGTCCCTGATGGACAGGCCGAGGAAATCGGACATGTCGGGGTGGGCGGCGGGCCAGCCCTCGAAGCGCGGGTCCTTCCTGACGTCGGCCAGCCGCTCGGGGCCTTCGTGGTGGAGCATCGCGGCGAGGATGCCGTGCTGGCGGGGCAGCGGGCCGATCGCCCTCCACTGTTCCTCGCTGATGCCGTCCACGACGAACTGGGCGAAGCCTCCGTGGTCGTCCGGGACGCCCAGGGCCGCGTACTCGGCGTCGAGGAGCTCGCGGGCCGAGGCGACGATCGTGCGCAGCACGTCGCGGACCTCCAGCCGGCGGCTCATGGCGAGCAGCGCGGTGCTCACGGCGGCCAGGCCGCTTCCGGGTCCTCTGGGTCCGGGGTGCATGGCCTCACCGTACTAGTGGCGCTGACCTGCGGGATCGGTCGCGGGTCGTAGGCCGGGGCCGGTTGCGGGCGTAGTCCCCGGCCTAGGTCGAAGGGACCTGGCGGGGTGCGGCCGGCGGCCGAGGCGGCGGGGGCGGGCCGGTTCCTAGGTTGGGGGCATCCGAAGGTCTGCAGGGAAGCGAGGGAGCGGTCATGGCCGTGGCGATGGTGACGGGGGCGTCGAGGGGGCTGGGCCGGGCGTTGGCCGGGGAGCTGGCGGCGCGCGGATGGGACCTGGTGCTGAGCGCGCGGAGCGCGGGGGTCCTGGAGGAGGCCGCGGCGGGGCTGCGGGCCCGGGGCGTACGGGTCACGGCCGTGGCCGGGGACGTGACCTCGGCCGGGCACCGGGCGGACCTGGTGGCGGCGGCGCGGGCGCTGGGCGGGCTGGACCTGCTGGTGAACAACGCGGGGGTGCTCGGTGCGGAGCCGCTGGTCCCGCTGGCGGCGCATCCGCTGGACGGGCTGCGGGAGGCGTTCGAGGTGAACGTGGTGGCGCCCCTGGGGCTGGTCCAGGAAGCACTGCCGCTGCTGCGGGCGGCGGGGGCCGGGGCCGGGGCCGGGGCGGTGCTGAACGTCAGCTCGGACGCGGCGGTGGTGGCGTACGCGACGTGGGGTGCGTACGGGGCGACCAAGGCGGCGGGGGACCTGATGTCGGCGGTGCTCGCGGGCGAGGAGCCGCAGCTGCGCGTCTGGTGGGTGGATCCGGGCTCGATGCGGACGCGGATGATGGCGGCGGCCGAGCCGGACGAGGACCTGACGGAGCTGCCCGCGCCGGAGGAGGTGGCTCCGCTGCTGCTGCGTCTGGTGACGGAGCACCTGCCGAGCGGGCGGTACACGGCGCAAGGGCTGGCGCCCGGGACGGCGGCACCCGGCACGGCTGCGGCGGCGACGCGGTGAGCCTGGCAGGGGGCCAGGTGGCCGGCGGTTCAGGGGAAGCGGCCTCGATCGGCGCCACCGGCAGTGCGCCGGGCGAAGCTTCGGGCAGGCCTGGGGGGACGGCCGTCAGCCGAGCCCCGGGGGCCACAGCGAGCGGAGCCTCGGGCCGGGTGCGCGGCGGGGGTCGGGGGCTACGGGAGAAGGGACTGTATATACCGGACATACCGCCAGGCCTTGTGGCCCGGGTTCCGGCCGAGCAGCGGGGGCCGGGCCTGGGCCGGGACTCGGTGCGGCTGCTGGTCTCCCGGGGCGCCTCGGAGGTGTCGCTGCACGCCTTCCGGGAGCTGCCGGGGCTGCTGCGGGCCGGGGACGTCCTGGTGGTGAACACCTCGGCGACGCTGCCGGCCGCCGTGGACGCCCGCCTGGGCGGGGAGCGGATCGTCGTGCACTTCTCCACGCGGGGGCCGGACGGCCGCTGGGCCGTGGAGCTGCGGGATCCGGACCGGGTCGTGCGGGGGACGACCCGGCCCCGTCCCGGCGGCCCCGCCGGGGCGGCCGTGGAGCTGCCGGACGGGCGGCGCCTCGTACTGGAGGAGCCGCTCGCGGCCGGGGCGGACCGGCTGTGGTGGGCGCGGCCGGCGCCGCGAGGGGGGCAGCCGTCTCCGCCGGGGGTGACGGCCGGGCCGCGGGACGGGGTGGCGGCCGGGCCGCCGGACTGGGTGGCGGGACTGCTGCGGGGACACGGGCGGCCGATCCGGTACGGGTACACCGAGCGGGAGCAGCCGCTGTCGGCCTACCAGACGGTGTTCGCGGTGCCGCGCGCCGACGGGGCGGGATCGGCGGAGATGCCGAGCGCGGGCCGTCCCTTCACCGCGGAGCTGGTGGCGGAGCTGGTGCGCCGGGGGGTGCAGTTCGCACCGCTGACCCTGCACACGGGGGTGGCCTCGCAAGAGGCGCACGAGCCGCCGTACCCGGAGCCCTACGAGGTGCCGGCGACGACGGCGTGGCTGGTGAACGCGGCGAGGGCGGCGGGCGGGAGGGTGATCGCGGTCGGGACCACCGCGGTGCGGGCGCTGGAGTCGGCCGCCGACGGGGACGGGTTGGTGCGGGCGGCCAGGGGCTGGACCGACCTCGTGGTGACGCCGGAGCGCGGCGTGCGGGCGGTGGACGGGCTGCTGACCGGGCTGCACGAGCCGCAGGCCTCGCACCTGCTGATGCTGGAGGCGGTCGCCGGGCGGGAGGCCGTACGGCTCGGATACGCCGAGGCGGCGGCCCGGCTATGCCTTTGGCACGAGTTCGGGGACGTCCATCTGCTACTCAAGGATGAGATCACTCACGGATTGAATTGCTGACGCAACTCTCGGTGAGATTGTTACGTGGCCGATGTGAGCCCGCACATAGGACGCACATCACTTACGAAGTTGCCTAGTGGATACATAAAGGTCCTGTCAGCGCTGCTGCGCCTAGCGCCGAGCCCGGAATTCCGGGCTCGGCGCCTTGCCGTGATCCACTAAGCGGCTTCGTACGTCACACCTTTGCCACAAGTTTTTGCCACCGCTAAGAATTGCCCTCGTCGCACAGCGCCGCGGATCCCGGATCCGAGCGGCGCTTTCCTGCGGCCCCCGCTATTCGAAGAGGTTGCTACGCATGTCCAAGACCAGCACCCCCGGCCACAGTCGTCGCCTGACGAAGGCGACCCGGCTCTCCATCGCCGGTGCCGCCACCCTGAGCGCCGCCGCTCTCGCCTTCTCCCTCGTCCCGGCCGGTGCCGGTGAGTCGGAGACGGTCGTGGCCGCCGCCCCCGTGGCTTGGACCAAGGTCGTCGACGGAGCGCAGTCGAAGGTCGTGTCCGACCACCTCGCCGCGCAGCAGGTCGTCGCGGACAAGCAGGCCAAGGACGCCAAGGCCAAGGCCGAGGCCGCCGCGAAGAAGGACCGCGACGAGAAGGAGGCCGCGAGCCGCTCCGCCGCCCGCACCCCCGTCTTCGCGAACAACCTCGACGGCTGGATCAAGGAAGCGCTCTTCATCATGAAGCGCGAGGGCATCCCCGGCACGTACGCGGGCATCCACCGCAACATCATGCGCGAGTCGAGCGGCAACCCCCTCGCGATCAACAACTGGGACATCAACGCCAAGAACGGCATCCCCAGCAAGGGTCTGCTCCAGGTCATCGCCCCGACCTTCAAGGCGTACCACGTCAAGGGCACCAAGTTCGACCAGTACGACCCGGTCGCCAACATCGTCGCGGCCTGCAACTACGCGGCCGACCGCTACGGCTCCATGGACAACGTCAACAGCGCCTACTAGGCCCCTGGCGTCCTCCGAGACCCCCACGCGCCTCAGGGCGGCCCCCGGTGTTCCCGGTGGCCGCCCTGAGGCGTTCGTGCGTACCGCTGGTGGTGCGGGGTGTTACTTGCGCATGACCTCGGGCTCGTGGCGGCGCAGCAGACGCGCGACCGCGAAGCCGCAGGCGACGCCGAGCAGGATCAGGACGATGATGTCGAAGCTCCACTGGCCGACCGTGGCGTCCCAGAGCGGGTCGGTGTTCTCCGGGTGCTCCCGGTCCCACGGCGCCATGAGCTGCGAGAGGTGCAGCGTGGTGCCGGCGGCGGCGACGGCCCAGCGGGACGGCATCAGCCAGGCGACCTGCTCCAGGCCGAGCGAGTCGTAGACCTGGAAGAGGACGCCGGTGAAGACGACCTGGACGATCGCGAACATGACCAGCAGCGGCATCGTCTTCTCGGAGGTCTTCACCAGCGAGGAGATGACCAGGCCGAACATCATCGACGTGAAGCCGAGCGCGGTGATCGACAGGCAGACCTCCACGGCCGGGGGCATGAACAGGCCCTCGGCCGGCAGGTCGCGCGGGAAGAAGCCGATCCCGCAGATGATCACGCCCTGGATGGCCGTGATGATGCCGAGGACGATCACCTTCGACATCAGGTAGGCCGACCGGGACAGGCCGGTCGCGCGTTCCCGTTCGTAGATCACCCGTTCCTTGATCAGCTCACGGACGGAGTTGGCGGCGCCCGAGAAGCACATGCCCACCGCGAGGATCAGGACGATGGTGCCGGCGGCGGTGTTGAAGCCGCTCGGCGGGGCCGCGAGGCCGAACTTCGCCGGGATGACCGTGGAGACCACGCCCAGGACCGCCGGGAGGATCAACATCAGGCCGATGAAGCCCTTGTCGGACGCGATCACCGACAGGTAGCGGCGGATCAGCGTCCAGAGCTGGGAGCCCCAGCCCTGCGGCTTCGGCGGGCGGGTCTGCTGCACGGCGGGCTGCACCGACTGCGGGGCGACCGCGTCGATGTCGGCCGCGTACAGCTGGTAGTGCTGCGAGCCCTTCCAGCGGCCGGCCCAGTCGTAGTCGCGGTAGCTCTCGAAGGCCGAGAAGACGTCGGCCCACGTGGTGTAGCCGAAGAAGTTCAGCGCCTCGTCCGGCGGACCGAAGTACGCGACCGAGCCGCCCGGGGCCATGACCAGCAGCTTGTCGCAGATGGCCAGCTCGGCGACCGAGTGGGTGACGACGAGTACCGTGCGGCCGTCGTCGGCGAGGCCGCGCAGCAGCTGCATGACGTCGCGGTCCATGCCCGGGTCCAGGCCGGAGGTGGGCTCGTCCAGGAAGATCAGCGACGGCTTGGTCAGCAGCTCCAGGGCCACGGACACGCGCTTGCGCTGGCCGCCCGAGAGCGAGGTGATCTTCTTGTCCTTGTGGATGTCGAGCTTGAGCTCGCGCAGCACCTCGTCGATGCGGGCAGCGCGCTCGGACTCGGCGGTGTCGCCCGGGAAGCGCAGCTTGGCCGCGTACTTCAGGGCGGTGCTGACCTTCAGCTCCTTGTGCAGGATGTCGTCCTGCGGGACCAGGCCGATGCGCTGGCGGAGCTCCGCGAACTGCTTGTACAGGTTGCGGTTGTCGTAGAGGACGTCGCCCTCGTTGGCCGGCCGGTAGCCGGTCAGCGCCTTGAGCAGCGTCGACTTGCCCGAGCCGGAGGGCCCGATGACGCCGATCAGCGACTTCTCCGGGACGCCGAAGGTGACGTCCTTGAGGATCTGCTTGCCGCCGTCGACCGTGACCGTGAGGTGGCGGGCCGAGAAGGAGACGTCACCGGTGTCGACGAACTCCTCGAGCCGGTCCCCGACGATGCGGAACGTCGAGTGGCCGACGCCGACGATGTCGTTCGGGCCGAGCAGCGCCGTGCCGGACTTCGCCAGCGGCTGACCGTTGACGTAGGTGCCGTTGTGGCTGCCGAGGTCGCGGATCTCGAAGCGGCCGCCCGGCATCGAGCGGAACTCGGCGTGGTGGCGGGAGACCTGGAGGTCGGAGACCACCAGCTCGTTCTCCAGCGCACGGCCGATCCGCATGACGTGGCCCAGCGAGAGCTGGTGGAACGTCGTCGGGCTGCGGTGGTCGCCGTAGCCCGGGGTGCCGCCGCCCTGCTGCTGCGGGAACGGCTGCGCCTGCGGCGCCGGGGGCGCCTGCTGGTGCGGCACCTGCGGCGGTGCCTGCTGGGCGTGCTGTGCCTGCTGCGGCGCCTGCTGCCAGGACTGCTGCGGCTGGGCCTGCGGCTGCTGCGCGTACGCCTGCGCCGGCGACTGCTGCGCCACGGCCGGCTGCGGCGCCGGGGCGGCCGCTCCGACGGGATTCAGCCGCGGCCCGTCGGTGGCGTTGCCCAGGAACACCGGCGTGCCGGGCACGAGCTCGGCCTGCTGGACCCTCGCCCCGTGCACATAGGTGCCGTTGGTGCTTCCGTGGTCCTCGATTCCCCAACCCCGGCCGTTCCAGGCGATGGTGGCATGCCGCCACGACACCCGGGCGTCATCGATCACCACGTCTCCCTGGGGGTCGCGCCCCAGCGAGTACGACCTGGACGGATCGAGCGTCCAGGTCCTTCCATTCAATTCCAGTACGAGTTCCGGCACTCCAGCCCCACTTAAGTCCCCCGAGAATCCCCCATGACGTCAGGGAGTCTAGGGATGGCGAACATCCGGGGGAACTATTTCAGGCGCACGGCCACAAGGGGAATCCGGGCCACTCGACGGCGTCCGCGACGCCTCCGCGAGGGGGTAGAAACTGCCCGGAGGGTGTGATTCGGGACTTCCCGCCCGCCCTCCCGGCGCTCCGGCGCACGCCGGAGCGGTCCGGACGCCACCGCGGACGGGCGGCTCCGCGGCTCCGCGGGAACGAAACGGTTCCGGCAGGTGGGACGGGGGTCCGTGCGCGGAGGCCGGGGAGATACGGTGAAGGCACCATGAGCGCTTCGCAGACCTCCGACGTCCCCACCCTCCTCGTCAAGATCTTCGGCAAGGACCGTCCCGGGATCACCGCCGGGCTGTTCGACACCCTCGCGGCCTACTCCGTCGACGTCGTCGACATCGAGCAGGTCGTCACGCGGGGGCGCATCGTCCTGTGCGTCCTCGTCACCCATCCCTCCGGCGGCACCGAGGGCGAGCTGCGGGCCACCGTCCACAGCTGGGCCGAGTCGCAGAAGCTGCAGGCCGAGATCCTCTCCGGCACCGGTGACAACCGGCCGCGCGGCAGTGGCCGTTCGCACGTGACCGTGCTCGGGAACCCGCTCACCGCCGAGTCCACGGCCGCCATCGCCGCCCGGATCACCTCCACCGGCGGCAACATCGACCGCATCTTCCGGCTCGCGAAGTATCCGGTGACGGCCGTGGAGTTCGCCGTCTCCGGCACCGAGACCGAGCCACTGCGCACGGTCCTGGCCACCGCCGCCGCGCAGATCGGCGTGGACGTGGCCGTGGTCTCGGCCGGCCTGCACCGGCGCGCCCAGCGCCTGGTCGTCATGGACGTGGACTCGACCCTGATCCAGGACGAGGTCATCGAGCTCTTCGCCGCGCACGCGGGCTGCGAGGCCGAGGTCGCCGAGGTGACCGAGCGGGCCATGCGCGGCGAGCTGGACTTCGAGCAGTCGCTGCACGCCCGTGTCGCGCTGCTGGCGGGGCTGGACGCCTCCGTCGTGGACAAGGTCCGCTCCGAGGTGCGCCTCACCCCCGGCGCGCGGACCCTGATCCGCACGCTCAAGCGCCTCGGATACCAGGTGGGCGTGGTCTCCGGCGGGTTCACGCAGGTGACGGACGATCTGCGGGACCGGCTGGGGCTGGACTTCGCCTCCGCCAACACCCTGGAGATCGTGGACGGCAAGCTGACCGGCCGGGTCACCGGCGAGATCGTGGACCGGGCGGGCAAGGCCCGGCTGCTGCGCCGCTTCGCCAAGGAGGCCGGCATACCGCTGGCCCAGACGGTGGCCATCGGCGATGGCGCCAATGACCTGGACATGCTGAACGCGGCCGGGCTGGGCGTGGCCTTCTGCGCCAAGCCGGTGGTCCGCCAGGCCGCGGACACCGCCGTGAACGTGCCGTTCCTGGACGCCGTGCTGTACCTGCTGGGCATCACCCGGGAAGAGGTCGAGGCCGCCGATCTGGCCTAGGCGATCCCTTTCGCGAACGGAGCGGGCCCCGGCACCGGGAAGGTGCC
>NZ_JBSGXB010000155.1:0-17248 GCF_053609185.1 Streptomyces sp. NPDC054956
CCGGACTCCCGGGCCCTGTTGTCGATGAAGAGAACGGTGCCGGCCACCGTCACCGTGACCGACACGGTGACCGCGATCGGTACGGCGACGCTCGGGGGGAGGAGCCGGAACCACTTGAGCCAGTCCCGGCGGCGCTCATCGGCCGCCGTCGCCGCCACCAACGCGGGCAGCTCGGGCTCGGGCCGGGCCACGGTCGGTCCCGCCGGCGCGTCGAGTTCGCCGAGCGGCCGGCCGGCCGCCGCGCGCCGCGCCGCCGCCGCCATCACGGAGGCGTCGGCGTACCGCTCCTCGGGCTGCTTGGCCAGCGCCCTGGCGACGAAGGCGCGCACCGGCGCCGGGAACTCCTCGGGAAGGGCCGGCACCGGCTCCCTGATGTGCTTGAGGGCGATCTCGACGACCGACTCCCCGGTGAACGGCGGCTCGCCGGTGAGCAGTTCGTAGCAGACCACGCCCGTGGAGTAGAGGTCGGACGCCGCGACGGCACCGAGTCCCTCCGCCTGCTCGGGAGCCATGTAGAGCGCCGTACCCAGCACGGCGTGCGAGTCGGTGATCCCGATGCTGGCCGCGCTGGAACGGGCTATGCCGAAGTCGGTGACCGTGACCCGGCCGTCGTCGCCGAGCATCAGGTTCGACGGTTTGATGTCGCGGTGCGTCACGCCCTGGAGGTGCGCGGCGTGCAGAGCGTCCAGGGCCTGCGCGGCGATGTCGAGCACCTGTTCGGCGGGGAGCGGCCCGCCCTGCGTGCGGACCTCGTTGAGCGGCCTGCCCTCGACGAGCTCCATGACGATGTAGGCGACCATCTCGCCGGATTCGATCCGGCTCTCGCCGTAGTCGTGCACGTCGACGATGCCCGGGTGGCTGAGCGAGGCGAGGACCGTGGCCTCCCGGCGGAAGCGCGCCGCGAACCCCATGTCGTCGAGCAGCGCCGGCAGCAGCACCTTCACCGCGACCTGCCGTCTGAGCACGCCGTCGTCGGCCCGCCAGACCTCGCCCATGCCGCCCCCGCCGATCCGCTCGGCCAGCGTGTACCGGTCCCCGAGGACCGTCCCCCGTCCCCACATGTGCGCCCCGCCGTCCCTGCTTGTCCGCGCTCGGTCAAAGTCGGTCGGGACGAGGGTACTTGGTGCCTGCACGGTCCCCGGGGGCGCGTCGCCGCACGGTCCGCACCGCGCGGCCTCCTTACCGTCTCTTCCCGGCCACGCGCAAGCCTTCTGCAAGAAACTTCCGACCTGCCGACTAGACTGGCGGGTTGTTTGGCGCTGGACCGGAACAACCTGGGCAGACCCGGGCTCCGCCCGGCGACCCGGACGTTTCCGGGAGCGAGACGCGAGGGCCGATGGCAGCCACACCTGAGCGCGGTGAACTCACCCTGCTCGCCGACGCGAGCGCGGACGGCGAGGGCTTCGAGGAGTCCGGCAAGTCCGCCCGGTTCTCCGCCGGGCCCGCCGCCCCGACGCGCACCCTCGTCGACGTCTTCGAGGCCTCCGTACGGGCGTACCCCGACGACCTCGCCCTGGACGACGGCACCGAGCGGCTCACCTACCGGGCGCTGGCCGCCGAGGTCGAGCGCCGCCGGCGCGCCCTCGCGGCCGCCGGGGTGGGGCTCGGCGACCGCGTCGGCGTACGCGTGCCGTCCGGGACCAACGAGCTGTACGTGGGCATCCTCGCCGTGCTCGCGGCGGGCGCCGCCTACGTGCCCGTCGACGCCGAGGACCCGGACGAGCGGGCCGAGCTGGTCTTCGGCGAGGCCGGGGTGCGGGCGGTGCTGGGCGCCGGGCAGCGCATCGAGGTCACGGACCTCGCCGACGCCCCCGTAGCCGCCGCACGGCCCGGTCCCGGGCACGACGCGTGGATCATCTTCACCTCCGGGTCCACCGGCAAGCCCAAGGGCGTCGCCGTCAGCCACCGCAGCGCCGCCGCCTTCGTGGACGCCGAGGCCGCGCTGTTCCTCGCGGAGGACCCGATCGGACCCGGCGACCGGGTGATGGCCGGACTGTCCGTCGCCTTCGACGCCTCCTGCGAGGAGATGTGGCTGGCCTGGCGGTACGGCGCCTGCCTCGTGCCCGTCCCGCGCTCCCAGGTGCGCAGCGGCGCCGACCTCGGCCCCTGGCTCGTGGAGCAGGAGATCACCGTGGTCTCCACCGTGCCGACCCTGGCCGCCCTCTGGGAGCCGGAGGCGCTCAACGAGGTCCGGCTGCTGATCTTCGGTGGCGAGGCCTGCCCGCCCGAGCTGACCCAGCGCCTGGTCACCGAGGGCCGGGAGGTCTGGAACACCTACGGCCCCACCGAGGCCACCGTCGTCGCCTGCGCCGCCCTGCTCACCGGCGAGGAGCCGATCCGGATCGGGCTCCCGCTGAACGGCTGGGAACTGGCCGTCGTGGACGAGTCGGGCGAGCCGGTGCCGATGGGCGGCAGCGGCCAGCTCGTCATCGGCGGCGTCGGTCTGGCCCGCTACCTCGACCCCGCGAAGGACGCCGAGAAGTACGCCCCGCTGGAATCCCTCGGCTGGGAGCGCGCCTACCGCAGCGGCGACCTCGTCCGCGCGGAACCGGAGGGGCTGGTCTTCCTCGGCCGCGGTGACGAGCAGATCAAGCTCGGCGGCCGCCGCATCGAACTGGGCGAGGTGGACGCCGCGCTGCAGGCACTGCCCGGCGTCGCCGGCGCGGCCGCCGCCGTACGCACGGCGCGCAGCGGCAACCAACTGCTCGTCGGCTACCTGGTCACCCAGGACGGCTGGGACCACGCGGCGGCGGTGACACGGCTGCGCGCCGAACTGCCCGCCGCCCTCGTACCGCTCCTGGCGCCCGTGGCCGAGCTGCCGACCCGCACCTCCGGCAAGGTGGACCGGGGCGCGCTGCCCTGGCCGCTGCCCGAACTGGAGACCAGCGGCCCCGCGGAGCAGCTGTACGGCACCGAGGCCTGGCTCGCCGAACAGTGGAGCGAGATCCTCGGCGTGGCCGTCACCGGCGCCGCCGACGACTTCTTCGCGATCGGCGGCAGCAGCCTCGCCGCCGCCCAGCTCACCACCCGGCTGCGCACCCGCTACCCGAGCGCCGCCGTGCTCGACATCTACCAGCAGCCCACCCTGCGCAAGCTGGCCCGGCACCTGGAGAAGTCCGCGCAGGACGACGGCGCCACCCGCACCGTCGTGCCCGTTCCGCCGCGGGCCAAGGTGGTGCAGTCGCTGCTCCTGCTCCCGCTGTTCACCCTGGTCGGCCTGCGCTGGACCGTGGCCCTGCTGGCGCTGGGCAACGTACTGCACCGGTTCGGTTTCTATCCCTGGGCGCCCACCGCCTCCTGGTGGCTCGTCGCCGCCGGCGCGGCGCTGCTCTTCAGCCCTCCGGGCCGCCTCGCGATCGCGGCGGGCGGCGCCCGCCTGCTGCTGCGCGGGGTCAAGGCGGGCCGCTATCCGCGCGGCGGAAGCGTGCACCTGAGGCTCTGGACGGCCGAACAGCTGGCCGAGTACGCCGGCGCGACCTCGCTCAGCGGCTCCTGGCTGGAGCGCTACGCGCGGGCCCTCGGCGCCAAGATCGGCCCCGAGGTCGACCTGCACTCGCTGCCGCCGGTCACGGGCATGCTCAAGCTCGGCCGCGGCTGCGCCGTGGAGTCCGAGGTGGACCTCTCCGGCCACTGGCTGGACGGGGACCGGCTGGAGATCGGCGCGATCAAGGTCGGCGCGGGCGCCGTGGTCGGCACCCGCAGCATCCTCTTCCCCGGCGCGCGCGTCGGAAAGCGGGCCGAGGTGGCCCCCGGCTCCGCCGTCGTCGGGCAGATCCCGACCGGCCAGCGCTGGGCCGGAGCCCCCGCCGGCAAGCTCGGCAAGGCCAAGCGGAACTGGCCCAAGGAGCGCCCGCCGCGTCCGCTGCGCTGGCGAGTCGGGTACGGAGCGGCCGGCTTCTGCCTCACGGCCCTGCCCGTGCTCGCCACCCTGCCCGCGCTGCTCGTGGTGAGCCGGTTCGTACCCGCCGACGCCGGGCTCGTCCCCGCGCTGCGCGGTGCGCTGCTCGCCGTGGTGCCCGGGGCGCTCGCGTACGGGTTCGCGTACGCGCTGCTCCTGCTGGTCTCCGTACGCCTGCTCAGCCTCGGGCTGCGCACGGGGGTCCATCCGACGCACAGCCGGATCGGCTGGCAGGCCTGGACCGTCACCCAGCTGATGGACCTCTCGCGGGAGACGCTCTTCCCCCTGTACGCGGGGCTGATCACCCCCGTGTGGCTGCGGCTGCTCGGCATGAAGATCGGCCGGGGCGCCGAGGTGTCCACCGTGCTCGCGCTGCCGAGCCTCACCACCGTCGGCGAAGGCGCGTTCCTCGCCGACGACACCCTGACCGCCCCCTACGAACTGGGCGGCGGCTGGATGCGGATCGGCCACTCCGAGATCGGCCGCCGCGCGTTCCTCGGGAACTCCGGGATGACCGCGCCCGGCCGCACCGTGCCGGACGACGGGCTGGTCGGCGTCCTGTCCGCCACGCCGAAGAAGGCCAAGAAGGGCAGCTCCTACCTGGGCCTGCCGCCGGTCCGGCTGCCGCGTTCGGCCGCGGACGCCGACCAGAGCCGGACCTACGACCCGCCCGCGCACCTGCTGTGGGCGCGCGGCCTGGTGGAGCTGTGCCGGCTCCTCCCGGTGTTCTGCTCGGCGGCCCTGGCGGTACTGACCGTGGCGGCGCTCTGCGCCCTGGCCGCGGACGGCGCACTGGGGGTCCGGGGAGCCGCACTGCTGTCCGGGGCGGTCCTGCTCGCCGCGGGCGCGGCCGCCTGCGCGGTCTCGGTGGCCGCGAAATGGCTGCTGGTGGGCCGCCACCGGACGGGCGAGCACCCCCTGTGGAGCGGCTTCGTCTGGCGCAACGAGCTCGCCGACACCTTCGTCGAGGTACTGGCCGTGCCGTGGCTGGCCGGATCCGTGCCCGGTACGCCGCTGCTGGCCCTGTGGCTGCGCGCGCTCGGGGCCCGGGTCGGCCGGGGCGTGTGGTGCGAGAGCTACTGGCTGCCCGAGACGGACCTGGTGGTGCTCGGCGACGCGGTCACCGTGAACCGCGGCTGCGTACTGCAGACTCACCTCTTCCACGACCGGATCTTGAGGACGGATACTGTGGTCCTCGGCGAGGGCTCCACCCTGGGCCCGGGCGGAATCGTCCTGCCCGGGAGCACGGTCGGTGCCCGCAGCACGCTGGGTCCCGCCTCGCTCGTGATGGCCGGGGAATCGGTCCCCGCCGACTCCCGCTGGCTGGGCAACCCGATCGAGGCCTGGCGGTCCTGAAGGCGCCGCCGCGGCGCGCCGCCCGGAACGACGGCGGCGGCACTTCGTACGAACACGCACGGCGCAGGGAGCGGAAGCGGCAGTGAACGGCCAGAAGACAGCGGCAACCGACCCGTACTTTCCGGCCAACGGCGACCCCCGTTACCGCGTGCACCGGTACGAACTCGCTCTGGAATACCGTCCCGGCCCCAACCGGCTGGCCGGGACGGCCCGGCTCAGCGCGATCGCCGGCCGGGCGCCGCTCCCCGAGTTCGCCCTCGACCTCGCCGAGTTCAAGGTGGGCCGGATCCTGGTGAACGGCCGGGCCCCGCACTACACCCACCGGGGCGGCAAGCTCCGCATCCGGCCCGCCAAGCCGCTGCCCGCCGGCGCCGCCTTCACCGTGGAGGTCCACTGGGCGGGCAACCCCAAGCCGGTGCGCAGCCCGTGGGGCGGCCTCGGCTGGGAGGAACTGACCGACGGCGCGCTCGTGGCCAGCCAGCCCGTCGGCGCGCCCTCCTGGTACCCGTGCAACGACCGGCCCGCGGACAAGGCCTCGTACCACCTCTCGGTCAACACGCCGTCCGCCTACACGGTGGTGGCCGGCGGCCGCCTGCTCACCAGGACCACGAAGGCCAGTACCACCACCTGGGTCTACGAGCAGTCCGCGCCGACCTCCAGCTACCTGGTCGGGCTGTCCATCGGCATGTACCAGACGGTGCTGCTGGGAGACCCGGGGCTCGGCGGCGTTCCGCAGAGCGCGCACGTACCGGCGCACCTGCTGCCGGGGTTCTCCCGCGACTTCGCCCGGCAGCCCGCCATGATGCGGCTCTTCGAGGAACTGTTCGGGCCCTATCCCTTCGGGGAGTACGCCGTCGTCGTCGCCGACGAGGAACTGGACGTCCCCGTGGAGGCCCAGGGGCTCTCCCTGTTCGGCGCCAACCACGTGGACGGCGTACGCGGTTCCGAGCGGCTGATCGCGCACGAACTGGCGCACCAGTGGTTCGGCAACAGCGTGACCATCGCCGACTGGCGGCACATCTGGCTCAACGAGGGCTTCGCCAAGTACGCCGAATGGCTCTGGTCGGAGCGCTCCGGAGGCCGCGCCGCCCACGAGCTGGCCGCCGCCGCGCACCGGCTGCTCGCCTCGCAGGCGCAGGACCTGCGGCTGGCGGACCCGGGCCGCAAGCTCATGTTCGACGACCGCCTGTACCAGCGCGGGGGACTCGCCGTGCACGCGATCCGCTGCGCCCTGGGGGACGGGCCGTTCTTCCGGATGCTGCGCGAGTGGGCCACCGTGCACCGGCACGGCGTGGTCACCACCGCCGGTTTCACCGCCCACGTCGCCCACTACGCGGCCGAGCCCCTGGACGCCCTGTTCCAGGCGTGGCTGTACGAGCCCGCCCTGCCGCCGCTGCCCTCGCCGCCCGCTTCGCCCGAACGGCCCGCCGCGCCGGCGATGCCCGGGTACCCGCCCACGAACGGCGGGTCCGCGGGCCGGGGCGGGCCCTGGGCGTAGGCCGTCTCTTTCGGATCAGGCCGGGCCCGGTCTCGGGTCAGGCCCGGGGTTCGGGGGCCAGGGGCGGGAGCGGGGCCGACGAGGGCGCCTTGCCGCGCCGGTTGAACGGCAGCGCGCCGAGTACGACCGCCATGCCGCAGGTGTTGGTGAGGGCGGAGAAGACCAGGCCGGCCGCGATCCCCGCGGACAGCAGCTGGAAGGCCGGGTGGACCAGCAGACCGAGGGCCAGGCCGAGCAGGACCACGGCGCCCGCCGTGAACCGGACCTGGCGCTCCATGGCCCACACGGCCCGCTGCCGGCCCTGCGGATAGTCCAGCGCGTGCCCGGCGGCCACCCAGGCGGTGGTGCCGCCGGCGAGGCTCGACGCGCCGACGCCGTGGGACGCCAGGGTGGCGACGGCGTTCTCCGACCGGGCGCCGGAGGCGCACACGACCAGGAGGGGCTTGTCCGCGGCGGCCTCCCGGAGCTCGGGCAGCGCCTTCGCGAGGCGGTCGAGGGGGATGTTGACGGAGTCCGGCAGGTGGCCGGTCGCGAACTCGCCCGGAGTGCGGACGTCGACGACGGTGAGCCCGTGGAGGCGGGGGAACGCCTCGCTCACGTTCAGGGCGGCGGAAACGCTCATGGCGGATCGTGATCCTTGGCAGAGGGGGGCGGCCCGGGCGGACGACCGCGGGCACGTGCCGGGGAGCCTAGATGCGGCGGCGCCCGCGCGGCAGCCGCCGGGCGGGACTGCCACACGGTTGCCACGTTGCGGCAACAACGACCCTCCGGGCCACGGGTCGCGCCCCCAGGGCGGGGTCCTCACACCGAGGCGGAGGCGGAGGCGGCGGAGGGGAAGACGGGGTCCGGGATCGAGGCGCGCAGCACCGGCGCGACCCGTGACTGGAACAGTTCGAGGGAGGCCCGGTGCTCCGCGACGGTGAGCCCGCCCGGTTCGGCCTGGAGGTGCAGGACCGTGTGACCGAACTCCTCGTGGTAGCGGTGCACCTTCTCGATCACCTGCTGCGGACTGCCGATCAGGGCCGAACTCCGCTCGACGAAGTCCTCCAGGGTCGGGAAGACCGGCTCCAGGCCCTGCGCCGCGTGCGCGGCGAGGTACCGCGCGAACGCCGGCCGGTACGCGGCCACCGCCCGCTGCGAGGTGGGCGCCGTGTGGAAGCCCGCCGTGCCCGCGCCCACGACCGCGTGCGCCGGATCGTGCCCGTAGTGCTCCCACCGCTCGCGGTAGTGGCGGATCAGCTCGGCGTACGGACCGATCGGGTGGGTGACGTTCGCCGAGAAGAGCGGGTCGCCGTGGCGCGCCGCGAGATCGACCGACTCCCGGCTCGTGGCGCTGCCGTGCCAGACCCGCAGGGTCCGCTGGTACGGCCGGGGCAGCACCTCGGCACCGGTCAGCGCGGGCCGGAAGCGCGGCCGCGCGGTCACCTCGTCCTCGTGCCAGATCCGGCGGAAGAGCTCGTAGCCCTCGGAGTTTCGCTCCCACTGGTCCTCGGGGCTCACGTCGAACAGCTCGCGCTGCGCCGTGCCGTTCCCCTTGCCGATCATCAACTCCAGCCGGCCGTCGCTCAGGTGGTCGAGGGTCGCGTAGTCCTCGTACGCCCGCACAGGGTCCAGCAGGCTCAGGGTGGTCACGGCCGTGTACAGGCGGATGCGGCGGGTCAGGGCGGCGATGTGGCCGAGCACCACCGGCGGCGAGGACGACAGGAACGGCCGCTCGTGGCGCTCGCCCACGCCGAAACCGTCGAAGCCGAGCTCCTCCGCCAGCAGCGCGGCCGAGACGACCTGCCGGAACCGTTCGCGGGTGGGCGTCGGGGCTCCCGTGACCGGGTCCGTGGAGTCCGCTATCAGGGTGATGGCCAGGAACTTCACGAGCGGCCCCCACGGTCGGCGGCCGGTGCCCGCAAGGCCGTGAACGAAGGCCTGCGGCGCACGGCGAAACCGATCGACTCGTAGAGCCGGATCGCGTCGGCGTTGCTCGCCGCCGTGTGCAGGAACGGTACGTCTCCCCGGTCCCGGATCCCCGCGGCGACGGCACGCACCAGACGCGTGGCCAGGCCCCTGCCGCGGTGGCCGGGGCGGGTGCACACCGCGCTGATCTCCGTCCAGCCGGGCGGGCGCAGCCGTTCCCCGGCCATTGCCACCAGCCGGCCCCGATCGCGGATGCCGAGGTAGGTGCCCAGCTCGACGGTGCGGGGCAGGAACGGCCCGGGCTTCGTCAGCTCGATCAGTTCGAGGACCTCGGGCACGTCGGCCGGTCCCAGCCGCACCACCTCGGGGGCCGGCTCGGCGCGCAGTGCGACGTCGACCAGCTGGACGCCCTCCACCGAGCCGACGGTCTCCCAGCCGTCGGGCGGGGTCAGCACCCCGGCGAGGGACACGGTGCCGCCCGCGCCGACGAGCGAGCGCAGCGCGTCCCAGGAGCGGTGGTCGTCCGGATCGGCGATCGCGGCGAACGGCGCGACATCAGGGACGTAGCGGGCGGCGTGTGCGGCGCCCGCGCCGCCGGCCCGCTCGGCGAAGGCCGCGTGCGGGCCGGACAGCGAGGCCCAGGCCGGGTTGTCGAGGACGTGCGGGGTCACCGACGCGTGGGTGGCGGTGCTCATCGGGGCGGAACCCTCCTTCGGTGGGGCGGCCCGGGCCGGGACGGCCCGCGGGCTCAGGAGTTGGTGGTGGGCAGCCCGGGCGGATTGACCGCCGGGGCGGTCACGGCCTCGTTCGACAGATTCCACGCGGTGAGGAGCTGCGCGTACTGGCCGTTCTTGACCAGGCGGTCGATCGCGTCCGCCACGGGCTCGGCCAGTCCGCTGTCCTTCTTCGCCGTCGCGGCGATCAGCCCCTGGAGGGTCTCGCCGGCCCCGGAGAACGAACCGGCGTTGCGGGTCGGGGCGTTGCCGCTCGCGGTCTGCGTGATGTGGTACGCGACCGCCGGGTTCGGGCCGAAGTTGAGGTCGATCTTCTTGCCGCTCAGCGCCAGGTAGGCGCTGTTGGCGTCCGGGAAGTACTTGACCTCGACGTCCTTACCCTCGGACTGCAGCTTCTTCTGCCACTCCAGGAGGATCTTCTCCTGGTTGGTGCCCTTGCTGACGGCCACCGTCCTGCCCGCGAGGTTGCGGTAGTCGCCGCCGAAGTTCCAGGTGCTCTCCTTCAGCGCCTCGAAGGCCAGGTTGTCCTGCCGGTAGGAGGCGAAGTCGTACTTCTTCTTGCGCTCCTCGGTGACCGTGACGTTGGAGAAGGCCACGTCGACCTTGCCGCTGTCGATCCCGACGAAGAGGTTCTCCCAAGTGGAGTTCTTCACCACGGGCTTGAGCCCCAGGGTCGCGGCGACGAGCCGGCCGAGGTCCGGCTCCGCACCCGTGAGGGTCTTCTGGTCGGTGCCGACGTAGGCGAGCGGCGGGAAGCCGGCGGGCAGGGCGCCGACCCCGATGACCAGCTCGCCGCGGTCGCGCACGGCCTTCGGGAGCTGCGCGCGCAGGGACTCGACGACCGGGACGGACAGTTCGGCCTGCTGGGCGGCCCCGTTGGAGACGGCGCCGACGGTCACCTTGTCGGACGTGCGGCCGCTGGCCTTCGCGTCGCCGCCGCACGCGGTGAGTCCGCTCGCGAGGGCGACGGCGGCGGTCGCCGCGCCGAGGCCGCGAACGAGTCTGGTGCGCAGGGTGGACTGGCGTTGCATGGCTTTCCTTTGCGGTTGTTCGGTGAAGCGGGGAAGGGGTGTCGGGCCCGGGGCGGCCGGTGGCCGGTGGCCGGTGGCCGGTGGCCGGTGGCCGGTGGCCCGCGGCTCACAGGACCTTGCTGAGGAACTCCCGCGTCCGCGGGTGCTCGGGACGGTCCAGCACCTGCGCGGGCGGGCCCTGTTCGACGACGCGGCCCTCGTGGAGGAAGACGACCTCGTCGGCCACCTCGCGGGCGAAGCCGATCTCGTGGGTCACGATCACGAGGGTGGTGCCGCCCGTGGCCAGGTCCTTGATCACGGACAGCACCTCGCCGACCAGCTCGGGATCGAGCGCGGAGGTGGGCTCGTCGAAGAGGATGACCCCCGGCCGCAGGGCCAGGGCCCGCGCGATCGCCACCCGCTGCTGCTGCCCGCCGGACAGCTGTCTCGGGTAGGCGCCCGTACGGTCCCCGAGCCCGACGCGGTGCAGCAGTTCGCGCGCCAGTGCCTGCGCCTGCGGCCGGGGGAGCCGGCCGGTGGCCACCGGGGCGGCGGCGACGTTGTCCAGCACGGTCAGGTGCGGGAAGAGGTTGAAGTTCTGGAACACGAAGCCGATCCGGCCGCGCTGGGCGAGGATCGCCCGTTCCCCCAGCTCCTTGAGCCGGCCCCCGTGCCGCTGGACGCCGATCAGCTCGCCGCCGACGCTGACGTGGCCGGCCTCGGGCTTCTCCAGGTGGTTGAGGACCCGCAGCAGAGTGGACTTGCCGGAGCCGGAGCGGCCCAGGATCACGGTGACCGTGCCCGGAGCGACGGTCAGGCTGATCCCGTCGAGGACCCGCCGGCCGCCGAACGACTTGTGCACGTCGTGCACTTCGATGGCGGCGGGCCGCGAGGCGGCGGCTCCGACGGAGGCTCCTGCGGCGGCCTCGGCGCTCACGGTTCCCGTCATCGGGCGGTCTCCTTGCGGAAGCGGTCGCGCAGGTCGCGCAGACCCGCGCGGGCCCGCTGGAGGGGAGTGGGCGGCGCGGTGCGCAGAGCCCCGCGGGCGTAGTACCGCTCCACGTAGAACTGCACGGCGGAGACCAGGCTGGTGAGGATCACGTACCAGACGGTCGCCACCAGCAGCAGCGGCACCACGTCACCGGGATAGGTGCTGGCCAGGCTCTGCACCGAGCCGAACAGGTCGAGCAGCGACACGTAGAAGACCAGTGAGGTGGCCTTGAGCAGGCCGATCAGCTGGTTGACGTAGGAGGGCACGATCGAGCGGAGCGCCTGCGGGAACACGATCCGGGCGAACTGGTAGCGCCGGGACAGGCCCAGGGCCGCGGCCGCCTCGTGCTGGCCCTGGTCCACCGAGAGCACGCCGGCCCGGACGATCTCGGCCGCGTACGCCGCCTCGCTGAGGCTCAGGCCGACCACCGCGACGACGATGTCCGTGGCGAGCCGCGACTCGTCGAAGGTGAAGAACGCGGGACCGAACGGGACCCCGATGCTCAAGGTGGGGTAGAGGGCGCTGAGGTTGTAGAGGAAGAGCAGGACGACGATCAGAGGCACGGAGCGCAGGAGCCAGATGTAGGTCCAGCTCGCCGACCGCAGCACCGCGTTGCCCGAGAGCCTGCAGAGGGCGAGCAGGACACCGCCGGCCAGGCCGAGGACCGCGCTGTACGCGGTGACCTGGAGGGTGATCAGCAGCCCTTCCAGGACGACCGGGCGGACGAACCAGTAGGCGAACCGGTCCCATTGGTAGAAGGGATTGGTGATCAGCCCGTGGGCGGCCTGGGAGACCAGCACCAGTACGACGGCGCCGGCGACCCACCGCCCGGGCCGGCGGAGCGGGAGGACCCGCTCGGCCGGCCCCGGGGGCCCGGGCGGCCCGGAGGGGCCGGCGGGCGCGGAGAGGAGCAGTGAATCGGTCAAGGACACTCCAGCGGCTTCGAAACAGTGCGCGGAATCGAAAAGCAGCCGTCATGCCGGACAGGAGAGGCCGCCGATATCTTTATCTGCGGCGTAAGCTAGGCAGCCCCGAGAAGGAGTGTCAACGGCATCGATATCGGGACGGGCGAAATCGCGTTCCCATTTCATCCGCCGTACACACAACGCCTCTTGGTGAAATGAAACGGATACTCAGCGGCCGCCCGGCGCGGTCGCCGAATGCAGTCGCCCGCGCAGGACCGCCAGTTGGAGGCGCAGCCGCTGCAGCGGGGTGGGCGGCAGGTCGCGGGAGGTGCCGCGCGCGTAGTACCGCTCGACGTAGAACTGACCCGCGCCCAGCACGGTGGTGACGGCGACGTACCAGAGCGTGGCCACCAACAGCAGCGGGATGACCTGGTAGTTCTGGTTGTAGACCAGCTGCACCGAGTACAGCAGGTCGTGCACGGCGAGCACGCTGACGATGCTGGTTCCCTTCAACGTGCCGATCAGCATGTTCCCGGCGGTCGGCACGATCGAGCGCATCGCCTGCGGGACCACGATCCGGCGCAGGGTGCGGCGCCTGGTCAGCCCCAGTGCCTGCGCGGCCTCGGTCTGGCCGGGGTCCACCGAGAGGATGCCGCCGCGCACCACCTCGGCGGCGTAGGCGCTCTCGTGCAGGGTCAGGCCGACGACGGCGGTGAGGGTCGGGCCGAGCAGGTTCACGGTCTTGACGGAGAACAGCTCCGGTCCGTACGGGATGCCGAGCCCGAGCGTGGGGTACAGGGCGCCGATGTTGAACCAGAACAGCAGCTGGACCAGCAGCGGGGTCGACCGGAAGATCCACACGTATCCCCAGCTCAGGGTGCGCAGGACCGGGTTGCCCGACAGTCGCATCACCGCGAGGACGGTGCCGAGCAGGAAGCCGAGCACCATCACCACGCCGGTCAGCCACAGCGTCAGCAGCAGCCCGTCGAGCACGGCCGTGGTGGTGAAGTACCGGCCCACGACGTCCCATTGGAAGGCCTCGTTGCGGATGACCGAGTTCAGCACCAGCGCGAAGAGCAGCAGTGCGACGGCGGCGGACAGCAGGCGGCCCACGCGCCGGCGCGGCACGATCGGCGGCGGGCCGGTATCGGTGTCCCAGGTGCCGAGGGCTCCCGGGTACGGGTGCTTCGCGACGGGCCCGCCGCCCTCCGGTTCGGGGGCGGCGGGGAAGGCGGCGGACTCGGAGACGTCGGAGACGTCGGAGACGTCGGAAGGGGTGGCCATGGAGGCTCTCCGGGGAAGGGATCGGCGGGTGGGGACGACAGCCCGGCAGCGGCAGCGGCGGCGGCAGCGGCGGCGCGCGAAGGCGCGGCACGGGTCCGCGTCGCCGCGGACCGCCGGAATCCGGTGCTCGTGTCGTCACGCCCGCCGCGTCCCTCAACGCGGCCGGAGGGGCTTCCGCACGCGGCGGAGCCGATCCGCCGCCGATCGTATGTGCCTGCGCCGCGGCCCTGTCAACCGTGCCCGGCCGGACCGACCCGGACACGTCCGGCATCCGGGCCGTTGCTTGACGAAGAGCGTCATGTGCTGTTCAAGTAGTCGCATGAACGCCCATCAGCGCCTGGTTTCGCGCGACTACATCGACTTCGGTCGGGTGTGGTCCGCGGCCTGTTGCGCCTGACGCGGCAGCGGGCTGTCTGACCGGCCCTTCCCTCCCTCGGTGACCCCGTCGCGGGCCGAGCTCTCCCTTCGCACCGCCGCCTCGCCCGGGCCGTGACCCGCGCGAGGACGCGCTGCCGCGAGCCCGGACGTGCGCTGCCGCCCCACCGGAATTCCCGACGCCCTCGCGTCGTCACGCCCGCCCTCGCGTCGTCACGCCCACTCGATCCACGCCGAATGCCGCATTCGGCGGATTCTCGTTCACCGCTGCACGGGCGGTCGTTCAGCCCTGCCCGCAATTCGTTCAGCGGCACCTCCCGAAAGGCCATTTCCATGCCCGTGGAATTCCTCGGCATAGCCGCCACCAACGACGGCTCCGAAACCACCGCGCGCTCCGGCGCCGCTTTCGACAAGGAGTACACGCTCCGGCTCGCCCGGGCGCACGAGGACCACGGCTGGGACCGGGTGCTGTTCGCCTACGGTTCCGGAAGCCCCGACCCCGCGCCGGCCGCCGCGTACATGGCGAGCAGGCTGGACCGGCTCCAGATCCTGCTGGCCCACCGGCCCAACGTCTCGTACCCCACCTTCGCCGCCAAGACCTTCGCGACGCTCGACCAGATCAGCGGGGGCCGGCTGGCCGTGCACTTCATCACCGGCGGCAACGACCACGAACAGGGCCGCGAGGGCGACACCCTCTCCAAGGACGAGCGCTACGCCCGCACCCGCGAGTACATCCGCATCGTCAAGAAGATCTGGACCACCCGCGAGCCCTTCGACCACGAGGGCGAGCACTACCGCTTCCACGACTTCGTGAGCGACGTCTTCCCCGTCCAACAGCCGCGCCCGAACGTCTCGTTCGGCGGTTCCTCGCCCGCCGCGTACGCCGCCGGAGGCGCGGAGGCCGACGTCTACTGCCTGTGGGGCGAGCCGCTGGAGAAGACGGCCGAGCAGATCGAAGCCGTACGGGCGGCCGCGCGGGCCGCCGGCCGCACCGACGTACCGCGCATCCAGGTCGCGTTCCGCCCGATCATCGCCCCGACCGAGGAACTGGCCTGGGAGAAGGCCCACCGCACGGTCGGCGCCATCAAGGAGCACCGGCGCGCAGGCCTCGCGCGACGCCGCCAGGGCGGGGTCCTGGAGGCCCCGGCGCCCCAGAACACCGGATCGCAGCGCCTGATCGCCATCGCCGAGGCGGGGGAGCGCTACGACCGCGCGCTGTGGACCCCGACCGCCGCCGCCACCGGCGGCGCGGGCAACTCCAACGCCCTGGTCGGCACACCGGAGACCGTCGCCCAGGCGCTGTTGGACTACCACGACCTCGGCGTGGACATCCTCTCGGCCCGCGGCTACGACCTGCTGGGCGACGCCGTCGACTTCGGCCGGTACGTGATCCCGCTCGTCCGGGAGGAGGTCGCCAAGCGCGACGCCGCGCGGGCGGGCGCGGGCACGGCCGCGGCCGGCGCATCGGCCAAGACCCTCGAGGCGGTGCGCGGATGAACCGCGCAGCGCGCACCGCGGCCGTCCTCGCCCTCGTCCTCCTGCCCCTGACCGCGCTGACGGCCTGCGGCTCCGGCGAGGTGGCCCCGGCCGCGGCCGGGGCCCAGGTCTCTCCCGCACCGGCCGACGATCCGGTGTCCGGCGTACGGACCGTGGACGCGATCGCCGCCCTGCTCCCCGACGAAGTCCGCAAGGCGGGCACCCTGCGGGTGGGCGGCTCCGTCGGCTCCCCGCCCTCGGCGTACTACCCGAACGGGCAGGACAAGCCGCCCGCCGGCCAGGACATCGACATCGCCGACGCCGTGGCCAAGGTCCTCGGCGTGAAACTGGAGCGCCAGGACGCCTCCTTCGAGACGATCCTGCCCGCCCTGGGCAGCGGCAAGTACGACTTCGGTACGGGCAACTTCGGCGTCACCACCGAACGGCTGAAGACCATCGACTTCGTCACCTACATCAACGACGGCCAGGGTTTCGCGGTCAAGACGGGCAACACCGCGCTGACCACCCAGGTCTCCGACCTCACCCAGCTGTGCGGACGGATCATCGGCACCGGGGCCGGCACGACCTTCGAGAAGACCCTCACCGCGAAGAAGGACGTGTGCACGGCGGCGGGCAAGAAGCCGTACGAGGTCAAGGTCTTCTCCGAGTCCGGCGCCGTCACCACGGCCCTGCAGCAGGGCCGCATCGACGTGGTCATGTCGACGATCAACGGCCTGCGGTACCAGGCGGCGCAGCCGGCCGCGCAGACCACCTTCCTCGGCGAGTACCACCGCCTCGACGTCGGCTTCGCCTTCAAGAAGGGCTCCGCGCTCACCCCGGCCTTCCAGGCCGCCGTCAACGAGCTGATCAAGAACGGCACTTACGCCCGGATCCTGAAGAAGTGGGGCACCACCGCCTCCGCGATCGACACCTCGCAGACCAACCCGGCCGAGCACGCGTGAGCGAGGTCGTGGAGGAGGTCGCGAGCGAGGTCACGGGCGAGGCCATGGTCGAAGTCCGCGGGGTCCACAAGAGTTTCGGGCCGCTCGAGGTGCTGCGCGGAGTCGACCTGCGGGTGCGCGCCGGTGAGGTCACCGTGATCCTCGGCCCCTCGGGCTCGGGGAAGTCCACGCTGCTGCGCACCATCAACCACCTGGAGAAGGTCGACCGGGGCTGGATCAGTGTCGACGGCGAACTCATCGGCTACCGGGGCTCCCGCGGCAAACTGCACGAGCTCAAGGAGAAGGAGGTGCTGAGGCAGCGCACGCACATCGGGTTCGTCTTCCAGAACTTCAATCTCTTCCCGCACCTCACCGTGGAGGAGAACCTCGTCGAGGCCCCCGTTTCCGCGCTGGGCCGGTCCCGGGAGGAGGCGCGGGAGACGGCCCGCCGGCTGCTGGAGCGCGTGGGCCTCGCCGACAAGGCCGATGCCTACCCGCGCCGGCTGTCGGGCGGGCAGCAGCAGCGCGTGGCCATCGCCCGCGCGCTCGCCCTCGAACCCAAGGTCCTGCTCTTCGACGAGCCGACCTCGGCGCTCGACCCGGAACTGGTCGGCGAGGTCCTGGACGTGATCAAGGACCTGGCCCGTGCCGGAACCACCATGATCGTGGTGACGCACGAGATCGGCTTCGCCCGGGAGGTGGCCGATACCGTCGTGTTCATGGACGGCGGGGTCGTCGTGGAACAGGGGCCGCCCGGAACCGTCCTGGACCGCCCGCGGCACGAGCGCACCCGCGCCTTCCTCGCGAAGGTGCTCTGACCACCGGCCGCCCCGTGTTCCATCGGCGGAGCCCCCTCCGGGAAGCGTGAGCGC
>NZ_JBSGXB010000156.1:0-17244 GCF_053609185.1 Streptomyces sp. NPDC054956
GGGGATCCGGGGATCCGGGGATCCGGGGATCCGGGGATCCGGGGATCCGGGGATCCGGGGATCCGGGGATCCGGGGATCCGGGGATCCGGGGATCCGGGGATCAGAACTCGGCGGTCACCTGATCGTCGGACCGCCCGACCGAGTCCTGCTGGAACCGCTCCTCGTACGCCCGGCGGATCCGCTCGACGAGCTCCCCGCGCTCGTCGGCCTCCTTCTCCGGATAGAGCAGCACCACCTCGTAGGAGACTTCGCGGACGATCCCGCCGTCCCGCCCCCGCCACTGGCCGTGCCCGTCCTGAACGGTCAGCCCCTCGGGGAAGGCGGGGGTGATCTCCCGGTCGACGAAGCCGGTGAACTCCCGCTCCCCGACCGGCGGCCGGCCACCGGGCCGCTCGGTGCCGAAGTAGAGCCGGGTCTCCTGGTAGGGCTCCCCCACATGGGTGTGCAGCGCCGCCCCGACCAGGGCCGGGATCCCGGCCCCGAGCAGGGCGAGGAGCACCCCGCCACCGGCCTTCCCGCGCGTCTCAGAAGTAAATTTCACCCCCGATGAACGACCAACCCTCTCCATCGGCACGCCAGATCCGCCGGAAGGGGTCACTCGGTTTCCAGCCTCCGCCGCCACCACGGGTCCCCCGCGGGGGCGTACGGGTCGGCCAGCGTGCGGGCGAGGAACCGGGCGTCGAGCGGCGCGAGCACGGCCCGCAGCTCCCGCGCGGCCCGGCGGGTCAGCAGGTGGCAGAGCACCTCCAGCGCCTCCCGGTCGTCGCCCCAGGGGGGTTCGCAGCAGGGGCAGTCGCGATACCGGTCCGGGTGGATCACCCACGGTCCCCGCCGGTACGCCATCGCGCGCCAAGCGGACAGCGCCCGATGGGCCGCTCCCGGCTCGTACCGCCGGTGTTCAGCGCGGGCGATCTCCGCGAGGGTGCGGTAGCCCTCCGCGCCCGCCGGGGCCCACCGGTTTCCCCGGTCACTCCCTGACATGGCATACGAGAAAACCCCCGTTCACTGCGTTTCCGCAATGAACGGGGGTCTCACTCGCGTGGCGGCGCCAGGGTTCGAACCTGGGTAGGCTGAGCCGGCAGATTTACAGTCTGCTCCCTTTGGCCACTCGGGCACACCGCCATGTTCGCTGCCATCTTTCCGCCTTTCGGCGGCGCTCCGTGGCAACGACGTAAACAATACCCGATGGCAGGGGGTGCTTCGCCACCGGATTGATCAGCGCCGCACGCGCGCGTGGTGGCTAGGCTTTGCGGAGCGGGCCGGGGATGTCCCGCCGCGCCCTCCGGGGCGATCACAAACGACTTCAAGGAGCCACAGCACATGGCCGACTCCAGTTTCGACATCGTCTCGAAGGTCGAGCGGCAGGAGGTCGACAACGCCCTCAACCAGGCCGCCAAGGAGCTCTCGCAGCGCTACGACTTCAAGGGCACCGGCGCCTCGATCGCCTGGTCGGGCGAGAAGATCCTGATGGAGGCGAACTCCGAGGAGCGCGTCAAGGCGATCCTGGACGTCTTCGAGACCAAGCTGGTCAAGCGCGGGATCTCCCTCAAGGCGCTCGACGCCGGTGAGCCGCAGCTGTCCGGCAAGGAGTACAAGATCTTCGCCACGATCGAGGAAGGCATCTCCCAGGAGAACGCCAAGAAGGTCGCGAAGATCATCCGGGACGAGGGCCCCAAGGCCGTCAAGGCCCAGGTCCAGGGCGACGAGCTGCGCGTCAGCTCCAAGAGCCGCGACGACCTCCAGACCGTCCAGGCCCTCCTCAAGGGCAAGGACCTGGACTTCGCGATCCAGTTCGTGAACTACCGCTGACCTGAGGTCCGCGACCCGCGCGCACGCGGGTGACGACGGGGGCACGTCGCCGAGGAACGTCTCGGCGGGTGCCCCCTTCGCGTTCCCGCGACCGGGGCCGGTCAGCCGCCGGCGTGGCGGTGGCCGCCGCCGAGCTGGTCGACGACGGTCAGGAACAGGAAGAAGTTGGGGATCTTCGCGACGCGGGTGTTCGACCACGACAGCAGCTTCCCCGCCTTCGCCACGAAGACGACCCCGTCCTTGACCTCGATCTTCTGGATCTCACCCCAGTGCACGCCGCCGCGCTTGGCGGTGGCGATCCCGCCCGAGGTCACCGAGATGTCGCCGAAGTGCAGGGTCGCGCCCTGCTCCAGCGCGGTCATCACGCCCGGCAGCTGGGTCCGGGTGATCTCGCGCTGGATCTCCCTGCCCCAACGCTCCGGGTCGGCGTAGAAGTTGGTCAGCTTGAGCTTGGAGCCGTCCTGCTTGAACAGCGTGTACAGATACGTGGTTCCCACGTAGATGCCGTTGGCGTACCGCTGGGTGATCTCCTGCAGCACCGTCATCGAGTCCCAGCGGAAGCCGCTGACCGGACCGGTGGCATCGGAGACGACCAGGCCTTCCTCGAACAGGTGGATGCGCTTCGCCGCCTGCTTGCGGGAGAGATTGGGACTCTGCGCGAGGATCCAGACGAACACCAGGCCGGGCAGGACGAAGCACGCCAGGCCGAGGATCGCGAACAGGATCAGCCCGGCCATCCGCCAGGCGCCAAGGCGTTTCGGCGGGAACGTCTCCCTCAGGCGTCCGAGCCCTTGGGCTGCGGCGAGGGACGCGACCGCGTCCGGTATCTGCTCCTGGGCGGAGGGGGCGGAGGCTGACGCCATGGTGCCTCTTTCATGACGCCCGGGGTTGTCCCCAGCGGGCGAGAGCGATTCGAGCAGGCGGAGCCTACTGGCCGCCCGGAGGGCGTCCCCACCGGGCTCCCCTCCGCGCAGCGGACCTCGCCGGGCCCCTGCCCCGGCCCGGCGCCCGGGTGGCATGTGCCGGGCGTGAGAGGCGTACGCGCCCGTGGCGCTTCCCGTGGGCACTTGGGTGACGGGGAGTGCGCCCACCACGCTGAGGGGTGTCCATCACCGCAGTGACAGGGGGGTTCCCGCATGCCTGGGGCCGGCACGTTTCGCGAGGACTTCGGGGCGTCCGTCGTCGTCGCCCTGGTGGCGCTACCGCTCTGTGTCGGGGTGGCCGTGGCCTCCGGGGTCCCGGCCGAGCTGGGAATCGTCACCGGGGTGGTGGGCGGGCTGGTCACCGGTTGGTTCCCGGGCAGCTCGCTCCAGGTGAGCGGGCCGGCCGCCGGGCTCACCGTGCTCGTCTACGAGGCCGTGCGGACGTACGGGCTGCCCGCGCTCGGCGTGCTCGTCCTCGCCGCCGGGCTGGTGCAGCTGTGCATGGGCGCGCTGCGGCTCGGGCGGTGGTTCCGGGCGATCTCCGTGTCCGTCGTGCACGGAATGCTCGCCGGGATCGGACTCGTGCTGATCGCGGGCCAGTTGTACGCCCTGGCCGAGGTGCGGGCTCCCGCGGGGACCCTCGAGAAGTTCGCCGGGGCGGCCGCGCTCGGCCTGCGGGCCGACTGGACCGCCGTGGCGCTCGGGGCCGGGACCGTCGCGGTCCTGGTCCTCTGGCGGCGGATGCCGGACCGGCTGCGGCTGGTGCCGGGGGCGCTCGTCGGGGTGGCGGCCGCGACCGCCGCGGCGACGGTGCTGCGGCTGCCCGTGGAGCGGGTCCGGGTGACGGGCGTCCTGGAGGCCGTGACTCCGCCCGGCTGGGGGGACTTCGAGGTGCTGGCCTCCGCGGGAGCCCTCGGAACCGTGGTCGCGCTCGCGCTGATCGCCTCCGCCGAGACGCTGTTCAGCGCGGCCGCCGTGGACCGGATGCACGACGGGCCCCCGACCGAGTACGACCGCGAACTGGTCGCGCAGGGCGTCGGCAACACCCTGTGCGGACTGCTCGGAGCGCTGCCGATGACCGCCGTCATCGTCCGCAGCGCCGCCAACGTCGAGGCCGGAGCCCGCACTCGGGCCTCCAGGGTCCTGCACGGCGGCTGGCTGCTGCTGTTCGCCGTGGCCGTCCCCGGGCTGCTGGAGGCGGTCCCGCTCGCCGCGCTCGCCGGGGTGCTGCTGCACGCCGGCTGGAAGCTGCTGCCGGCCAGGGCCGTGGCCGCGCTGTGGCGCACGCACCGGGGCGAGGCGGTCGTGCTCGTGGCGACGGCCTGCGCGATCGTGACCACGAACCTCTTCGAGGGCGTGCTCGCCGGGCTGGGGATCGCCATCGCCAAGGCGGCCTGGGAGACCTCCCACGTGCACGTCGAGCAGGTGTGGGAGGGCGAGGAGCTGCGCGTGCGGATCCTGGGCAACGCCAGCTTCCTGCGCCTGCCCAAACTGCTCGACGAGCTGGACGCGCTGCCGCACGGGCGCGCCGTGCGACTCGACCTGAGCGGGCTGCGCCACCTCGACCACGCCTGCCTGACGGCGCTCGACGGCTGGGAGCGTGCCCGCACGCCGCTCCCCGGCCGGGAGGGCGTCATCTAGCCCGGCTACCCTCCGCCCGTGAACAACGAGCTGAAGCGCACCCTGGGCGTCTCCGACGCGGTCGTCGTCGGGCTCGGCGCCATGATCGGGGCCGGGATCTTCGCCGCACTCGCCCCGGCGGCGCGCGCGGCCGACGGCGCGCTCCTCGCGGCCCTCGCGCTGGCCGCCCTGGTGGCCTACTGCAACGCGCACTCCTCGGCGCGGCTGGCCGCCCGTTACCCCTCCTCGGGCGGCACCTACGTGTACGGGCGCGAGCGGCTCGGGCCCTTCTGGGGATATCTGGCCGGGTGGGGCTTCGTCGTCGGCAAGACCGCCTCCTGCGCGGCGATGGCCCTGACCGTCGGGGCGTACGCGTGGCCCGGGCAGCAGCGTGCCGTGGCCGTGGCGGCGGTGGTGGCCCTGACCGCCGCGAGCTACGGCGGGGTCCAGAAGTCGGCCCGGATCGCCCGGGTGATCGTGGCGGCGGTACTGGCCGTGCTGGCCGGGGTGGTCGTGGCCTGCCTGTCCTCCGGCGCGTCCGACGCGGACCGGCTCGGCGGCGCGGACTGGGGCGCGGCCGGCCTGCTGCAGGGCGCCGGACTGCTGTTCTTCGCCTTCGCCGGCTACGCCCGGATCACGACCCTGGGTGAGGAGGTCCGTGATCCGGAGCGCACGATCCCGCGGGCGGTGCCGCTCGCCCTGGGGATCGCCCTGCTCGTGTACGCCGCGGTCGCGGTGGCGGCGCTGTCGGTGCTCGGCGAGGACGGTCTGGCCCGGTCGGCGGCGCCGCTGGCCGACGCCGTGCGCGCGGCCGGGTGGTCCGGGCTGACTCCCGTCGTCCGGGTGGGGGCGGCTCTGGCCGCTCTGGGCTCGTTGCTGGCCCTCGTGCTCGGGGTTTCGCGGACGACCCTGGCGATGGCCCGGGACGGCCATCTCCCGCGCGCGCTGGCCGCCGTACATCCCCGGCATCAGGTGCCGCACCACGCCGAGCTGGCGGTGGGCACGGTGGTGGCGGTGCTCGCGGCCACCACCGATCTGCGGGGCGCGATCGGTTTCTCTTCCTTCGGCGTGCTGGCCTACTACGCGATCGCGAACGCCTCCGCGTGGACTCTCGATTCAGGTGTCAAGGACCGGGCCGTGGCAGCGGTGGGGCTGTCCGGTTGTGTGGTGCTGGCCTGCGCGCTGCCCGCCGCGTCGACGGTCGCGGGGGCCGCCGTGCTGGCGCTGGGCGCGGCGGCGTACGGCCTGCGGCGGCGGCTCACACCCGGGATCTGAAGTCGGCCCAGGGGGTCAGCTCCAGGTCCCACTCCTCCCCCGCTCCCGACTCCTCGCTGAACCAGGCGGTGCCGTCGAGCCAGCCGCGCAGCCAGTCGGCGAGGCCGGGTGATTCGAGGAACCAGGCGAAGTCGGGATCGCCCGAGTTCGGTTCGAACAACAGGACTTGGGCCGAGTCGGAGCGGCAGTCCACGCAGGCCTGGATGGAGCAGCCGAAGTCGGCTATCGGCAGCACGCCCTCGGGCCACCGCCACGCCGACCGGCGCATCGAGCCGTACTCGGCGACGGCCCTCTCCAGCGGCAGCAGGCCCCGCTCGGGGCCGAAGCCGCCGTCCGCGACCCGGGTGTAGAGGGCCGCCAGGAGCGGGGGCAGGGCGAAGCCCAACGCGGCTTCGGCCCGGCGCAGGCCCGCGGTGTCCAGGGGCTCCGCAAGGGGTGCAGGAAGGGGTGCGGTCAGGGTCTCCGCCGCCGCGAGCCGCCCCTGGTGGGAGCTGCGTGCGCGTCCGGCGACTTGCTTCAGCAACTGCTCGGTCTCATCCATGCACACACAGTGACACCCCCCACTGACAATCGCCCTGACCTGCGATTTCAGCCGCCTTCCCGGTCCGCCCCGCGCGCCGGATCCCCGCCCCTCGAGCCCCCGTTCGCCGAGTGCCCCGAGTCCCCGTTCGCCGAGTCGTACCCGACGAAGTACGTGGGCCGCCGCTGTACGGCCGTGTAGATGCGGCCGATGTACTCGCCGAGCAGGCCGAGGCAGATCAGCTGCACCGCGCCGAGGAACAGCATCACGATGAACAGCGAGGTCCAGCCGGGCACGGTCCGGCCGGCCAGGTGGATCACCAGGGTGGCCGCCACCAGCAGGAGGCAGCCGAAGAAGCCGGCCGCGCCCAGCCAGGTCGCCAGGCGCAGCGGTGCGGCGGAGAAGCTGACGATGCTGTCGACGCCGAGCCGGACCATCCTGTTCAGCGGGTACTTGGTCCGGCCCGCCACCCGCTCCTCGCGCCGGTAGGAGACCCGGCCGCTCGGGAAGCCGAGCCACGGGACCAGCAGGCGGTACACCTGGTGCTGGTCGGGCATGGACTTGACCGCTTCGACGGCCGCGCGGCTCAGCAGCCGGAAGTCGCCGGCCTGCGCGGGCACCTGCTTGCCGACCAGGCGGCGCACGAGCCAGTAGTAGGCGCCCGCGGTACGCCGCTTGAACCCGGTGTCGGTGCTCCGGTCGTCCCGGACGCCGTAGACGATGTCGAGGCCCTGCGCGCGTGCCAGGGCGAACATCTCCGGGATCTTCTCCGGCGGGTCCTGGAGGTCCGCGTCGATGCTGGCGACGTAGGCCCCCGCCGCGCCGTGCAGGCCGGCCCTGAGGGCGGCCTGGTGGCCGGAGTTCCCGCGCAGCCGCAGCACCCGCAGCTCGGGCCACCCGGACCGGAACCCGGCCAGCAGCTCTGCTGTGCGGTCCCCGCTGCCGTCGTCGACGGCGACGACCTCGTAGCCGACGCCCAGGCCGTCGAGCACGGGGCGCAGCCTGGCCACCAGGGCCGGGAGCGCGTCCTCCTCGTCGTACATCGGGACGACGACGGAGAGTTCGGGGACCAAGCGGGCGGGGCCCGGGGCCGGCTCGGCCGGCGGGGTCGTGGAGGGATCGGTCGGCATCGGTGGTTCCCTGCCCGTCGCTCGTGCCCTGTGCGCGTGCGCTCGCCCGCGCCGGCCGCCCGCCGGCACCGGCGGCCCGGCCCGCAGGCCGTCCGCCGCGGCGCCCGGCCGCACCCCGGGACCTTAGCGCGAGGCGAAGGGCGCGTCCGTCGGGACGATCTCGCGGCCGAGCGGGAGCAGGGAGAGCGGAACCATCTTGAAGTTCGCGATGCCGAACGGGATGCCGATGATCGTCAGGCACAGGGCGATGCCGGTGACGATGTGGCCGAGGGCCAGCCACCAGCCCGCGAGGACCAGCCACAGCACGTTGCCGACGAAGGACGCGGTGCCCGCGTCACGCCGCTCGACGGTGGTGTAGCCGAAGGGCCACAGGGCGTAGACGGCGATCCGGAAGGCGGCGATGCCGAAGGGGATTCCGATGATCGTGATGCAGAGGATCGCGCCGGCGAGACAGTAGCCGAGGAACAGCCAGATCCCGCTGAGCACGAGCCAAATGAGGTTGAGGATGGTCTTCACAGACTTCGGCCTGCCATCTGTTCGAGCCGGGCGATGCGCTCGGCCATCGGAGGGTGTGTGGAGAACATCTTGGACAGTCCCTCGCCGGGGCGGAAGGGATTGGCGATCATCATGTGGCTCGCCGTCTCCAGCCGGGGCTCGGGCGGCAGCGGGAGCTGCTTGGTGCCGGCGTCCAGTTTGCGCAGGGCGCTCGCGAGGGCGAGCGGGTCACCGGTGAGCTGGGCTCCGGAGGCGTCCGCCTCGTACTCGCGCGAGCGGCTGATGGCGAGCTGGATCACGGAGGCCGCCAGCGGGCCCAAGAGCATGATCAGCAGCATGCCGAAGAGGCCGGGGCCCTCGTCGTCGTTGGAGCGCCCGATCGGGATCAGCCAGGCGAAGTTCACCAGGAACATGATCACGGAGGCGAGGGCGCCGGCGACCGAGGAGATGAGGATGTCGCGGTTGTAGACGTGGCTCAGCTCGTGGCCGATGACCCCGCGCAGCTCGCGCTCGTCGAGGATCCTCAGGATGCCCTCCGTGCAGCAGACCGCGGCGTTGCGCGGGTTGCGGCCGGTGGCGAAGGCGTTGGGGGCCTCGGTCGGGGAGATGTAGAGCCGTGGCATGGGCTGGCGCGCGGACGTGGAGAGCTCGCGCACCATGCGGTAGAGCTCGGGTGCCTCGAACTCGCTGACGGGGCGGGCGCGCATCGCGCGTAGAGCCAGCTTGTCGCTGTTCCAGTACGCGTACGCGTTCGTGCCCAGGGCGACGAGGACGGCGACTATCAGGCCGCCCCGGCCGAAGAAGCTTCCGATGACGATGATGAGTGCCGACAGACCGCCGAGGAGTACGGCGGTCTTCAGCCCGTTGTGCCGGCGGTGCACGGTACGCCCTCCAAGTGGTGCGGCAGGGGGACCCGTCCAGGATCTGTGGATCGCAGGGGCCTACGGTCCAGTGGACCCTCCCTTCCTGGTCAACGCCAGGTGAGGACCTCAGGTTCCCGGTGCGCCCCCGCCCCGCCGCCCCGCCGGCCCGGGCCGTGGGGCGGCCGCGCCTGTTGGGCCGTACGGGTGATGCACGTACGGCCTACAGCGCGAACAGGCTGCCCGTGGCGAAGCGCAGGACCAGCTGCGGGGCTCCCGAGAGGACCAGGGCGGTGGCGGCGGTGAGCACGACGGCCGCGGTGACCGGCCAGGGCGTCCTCGTACGGGCCTGCGCGCCTTCCTCGCCGGCCTCCCCCTCGGTGGTGCGGAAGAGCAGGGCCGTCCAGCGCAGGTAGTAGTACAGCGCGACCACGACGTTGACGGCCATGACCACGGCGAGCCAGCCGAGCCCGGCGTCGACCGCCGACCGGAAGACGGTGACCTTCGCGAAGAGTCCGATGATGCCCGGCGGCAGACCGGCCAGGCAGAGCAGGAAGAAGGCCAGCGAGAGGGCGGCGAGCGGGCGCTCGGCGTACAGACCCCGGTAGTCGGAGAGCCGGTGCAGGGGCTTCGTACGGGCCACCAGGGCGGCCACGGCGAAGGCGCCGAGGTTCACGGCGGCGTACATGAGCGCGTACGCGACGGTGGAGCCGATCTGGTCGCGGCCGGCGTACGCGGCGGCGGCGATCGGGACCAGCAGGTAGCCGGCCTGGCCGACCGAGGACCAGGCGAGCAGCCGTACGGCACCGCCCGGCCGGTCGGCGGACTGCCGCAGGGCGGCCGCGTTGCCGAGCGTCATGGTGAGCGCGGCGAGGACGGCGAGGGCCGGGCCCCAGACGTCGGAGTACGCGGGGAACGCGATCACCGTGACGAGGATGAGGCCGGTGAATCCGACCGCCTTGCCGATGACCGACAGGTATCCGGCGACGGGCAGCGGCGCGCCGACGTAGGTGTCCGGGACCCAGAAGTGGAAGGGGACGGCGGCCGTCTTGAAGGCGAAGCCGACGAGGGTGAGCGCGACGCCGGCCATGGCGAGGGTGTCGAGCTGTCCGGGGACGTGTTCGAGCCCCTGCGCGACGCGCGCGAGGTGCAGGGAGCCGGTGGCGGCGTAGACGAAGCTCACGCCCATCAGCGATACGGCGGTCGCGGTGACGGAGGAGAGGAAGAACTTGAGGGCGGCCTCGGAGGAGAGCCGGTCGCCGCGGCGCATGCCGACGAGGGCGAACGCGGGCAGCGAGGCGACTTCGAGGGCGACGATCAGGGTCGCGAGGTCGCGTGAGGCGGGCAGCAGGGCCGCGCCGGCGGCGGAGGAGAGCAGCAGGAACCAGTACTCGCCGGCCGGCATGCGCGCCTCGCGGACGGTGCTGACCGACAGCAGGGCGGTGATCAGGGCGCCGCCCAGTACGAGGAACTGGACGACGAGCGCGAAGTGGTCGGCGGCGTAGCTGCACGCGCCGGGGTCGGCGATGCCGGTGCCCGTGCCCGCCGCCGTGCCGGTGAGGCAGAAGGTGGCGCGGTCGCCCGCGCGCAGCGGCAGCAGGGTGGCGGTCGCCGCGGCCAGTCCGGCCACGGAGAGCCAGCCGAGCAGCGGCTTGCGGTGCTCGGGTACGAAGAGGTCCGCGACCAGCACGATCAGGGCGACGGTGGCCGTGATGACGACGGGCGCGATGGCGAGCCAGTCGACGGACTGGACCACGCTGGTGGCGTCGGCGGCCATGCTCTGAACGGGCGCGGCCTGAACGGTCGCGGCGTGAACGGTCGCGGCGTGAAGGGCCGTCATGAGTTGCCTCCCGCGAGGAGCTTCTGGACGGCCGGGTCGGTGAGGCCGAGGAGGACCGCGGGCCACAGGCCGGCGAGGACGGTGAGGGCGACGAGGGGGGTCCAGGCGGCGAACTCGTACCGCTGGATGTCCGCGAGGGCCTCGGGGCCGGTGTGCCGGCCGCTCGCCGCCTTCGGGTCGCCCATGCACACCCGCCGTACGACGATCAGAAGATAGGCGGCGGTGAGCAGGGTGCCGAACGCTCCGACGGCCATGTAGGTGAGGAACGCGGGCCGCGAGAGCCCTTCGGCGGGGTCGAACGCGCCGAAGAGGGCCAGCATCTCGCCCCAGAAGCCGGCCAGGCCGGGCAGGCCGAGGGAGGCGACGGCGGCGAAGGCCAGGAGCGCGCCGAAGCGGGGGGCGCGGCCGTAGAGGGCGGCGCCGGTGGCTCCGGCGAGGGTGTCGAGGTCCGCGGTGCCGTAGCGGTCCTTGAGCGCGCCGACGAGGAAGAAGAGGAGGCCGGTGATCAGGCCGTGGGCGATGTTGGCGAAGAGCGCGCCGTTGACGCCGGTGGGGGTCATCGAGGCGATGCCGAGCAGGACGAAGCCCATGTGGCCCACGGAGGAGTAGGCGATGAGGCGCTTGAGGTCGCCCTTGTTGCCCTTGCGGGCCAGCGCGAGGCAGGCCAGGGACCCGTAGACGATGCCGACGGCGGCGAACGCGCCCAGGTAGGGAGCGAAGGTGGCCATGCCGTCGGGGGTGACGGGCAGCAGGATGCGCACGAACCCGTAGGTGCCCATCTTCAGCAGGACGCCCGCGAGGAGGACGGAGCCGACGGTGGGGGCGGCGGTGTGCGCGTCGGGCAGCCAGCTGTGCAGCGGCCACATCGGGGTCTTCACGGCGAGGCCGATCCCGATGGCGAGGACGGCCAGGACCTGGGTCGTGCGGGTCAGTCCGCGGCCGTTGTCAGAGGCCAGTGCCACCATGTCGAAAGTGCCGCTTTTCAGTCCGATCAGCAGCAGACCGAGCAGCATGACGACGGAGCCGAGGAGCGTGTAGAGGATGAACTTCCAGGCCGCGGCCTGACGCTGGGCGCCACCCCAGCGGGCGATGAGGAAGTACATCGGGATGAGGACCATCTCGAAGGCCAGGAAGAACAGCAGCAGGTCGAGGACGGCGAAGGTCGCGAGGGTGCCGGACTCCAGGACCAGGAGGAGCGCGACGAAGGCCTTCGCGGAGGGGCCCGCGGGGAGCTTGAAGTAGCTGTAGAGCGCGCACAGGAAGAACAGCAGTGCGGTCATCAGGAGGAGGGGGAGCGAGATGCCGTCGATGCCGAGGTGGATGCGGACGTTCAGCGCCTGGATCCAGCTGATGTCCGTCGTCGCCTGGAAACGGGACGGGGCGTCGTGGTCGAAGCCCACGGCGAGGGCGATCGCCGCGGCGAGGATGACGCCGGTGACGGTCACGCCGTGGCGCAGCACGGCCTGGTCGGGGCTCTTGCCCTTCAGTCCGGGCGGGGCGGGCAGGAGGGCCGCGACCGCGCCGAGGAGCGGTGCGGCCACGACGAACGCCAGAAGGAACTGCATCACGGACGGGCTGATATCAATCACGGCTGACTCACGGCTCACGATCCGGCGTTGACGTTGGCGAGGACGGCGGTGGCGATCGCCAGGACCACGGCGCCGGCGAGCAGGGCGCTCAGGTAGCTCTGCACGTTGCCGGTCTGGGCACGGCGTACGAGGCCTCCGAGCAGCCGGGGTCCGATGCCCGCGCCACGGACGTACGAGTCCACCACCTCGCGGTCGAGGAAGCGTACGAGGCCTGCGGCGGCTCGGACGGGGCGCACGAAGAGGCGGTCGTAGACGGCGTCGAGGTGGAAGCCGGAGGCGGCGTGCCGGTGCAGGGGGCCCAGGAGGGCCCGGCCGGGGTCGGCGGCGGGACCCGCCGGGACGGCGGGGTGGTCGTGGGTGACCTCGCCGACCTCGGGTGCTTCGGCCGCGGACTCGGCGGCCGCGGTGGCGGCGGACACGTCGGCAGCCACGACGGCGGGCCGCTCGGCCGCGTTGCCGCCGGCGCCCGGGGTGGGGACGGCCGCGGCGGGAGCCGCGATCGCCCTGGCCTCGGCGCGCTGCCACAGGGCGTAGGTGAGGGCGGCTCCGACGATGGCGGCGCCCGTGCCTAGGACCGAGGTCGTCAGCGACGGGGTGAGTTCCTTGCCTTCGAAGAAGTCGGCGAGCGGGCCGGCCATCAGGCCGAAGCCGACGGACGGGATCGCCAGCAGCCACAGCACGCCGGTCATGGCGACGGGCTCCTTGCCGTGGTCGGGGGCCGCGGCGCCCCGGCCCCGGAAGGCCATCAGCCACAGCCGGGTGGCGTAGGCGGCGGTGAGCAGGGCGGTCAGCACGCCCGCGATCAGGACCACCCAGCCGGCCGCGCCCGGTGCGAGCTCCGAGTGGCCGCCGGCGGTGTGCTCGGCGGCGACGAGGACGGCTTCCTTGGAGAAGAAGCCGGCGAAGGGCGGGATGGCGGCGAGCGCGAGCAGCGCGATCGTCATCGTCCAGAAGGCGTCGGGGATCCGCTGGGACAGGCCTTCCATGCGGGACATGGCGCCCAGGGAGTTCGTACCGGCTGCGTGGATGATCACGCCGGCGCCGAGGAACAGGAGCGCCTTGAAGGCGCCGTGGGACATGAGGTGGAAGACGGCGGCCGCGGGGTCGCCGACGGCCAGGGCCCCGGTCATGTAGCCGAGCTGGCCGATCGTGGAGTAGGCCAGCACCCGCTTGATGTCGTCCTGGGCCAGGGCCGCGAGGGCGGAGCCGACCATCGTGACGGCCGCCATGACGGCCATGACCACCAGCGCGGCCCGGGAGGCCGCGAAGACGGGGAGGAGCCGGGCGATGAAGTAGACACCGGCGGCGACCATCGTCGCGGCGTGGATCAGGGCGGAGACCGGGGTGGGGCCCGCCATGGCGTCCGGGAGCCAGGTGTGCAGCGGGAACTGCGCGGACTTGCCCGCGACTCCGGCGAGCAGGAGCAGAGCGATCAGCGTCGGGTGGTCGAGCCCGCCCGCGGCGACGGTGCCCAGGATCTTGGTGATCCGGAAGGAGCCGGCGTCGGCGGCGAGCGCGAACAGGCCGATCAGGAAGGGGACGTCGCCGAGCTTGGTGACGAGGAAGGCCTTCAGGGAGGCGGAGCGGGCCGCCTCGGTCTCCCAGTAGTGCCCGACCAGGAAGTACGAGCAGATGCCCATGATCTCCCAGCCGACCAGCAGCACCATCAGGTCGCCGGAGTAGACGACGAGCAGCATGGCGGAGGTGAACAGTGAGACCAGAGCGGCGTAGGACGGGTAGCGCGGGTCCTCGCGCAGGTACGCCGTCGAGTAGATCTGGACGCAGGTGGCGACGACGCCGACCAGCACGGCCACCAGCACGGCGAAGCCGTCCAGGTGGAGCGAGAGCTCGATCGGCACGGAGCCGGTCGGGGTCAGCTCGGTCGCCGTGTCGATCGCCTTGCCGCCGCCGTGGCGGAGGGCGACCAGTACGGCCAGTACGGCGGCGCCGAGCGTCGGCAGGATCGCGAGCGGCCTGACGAAGCCGGGGGCGGTGCGGCCGAGCAGCAGTCCCGCCAGCGCGCCCAGGAAGGGCAGGAGGGGGACGAGTACGGCGAGGGTCGGGGTGGTCACGCGGCGGCTCCAGTCGCGCTGTCCGGCTCGTGGCCCTCGGCGGTGTCGCGCAGCTTGTCGACGTCCGCGGTGCCCCGGTTGCGGTACACCATCAGCACGATCGCGAGGCCGATGCCGATCTCGGCGGCGGCGATGGCGATGGTGAAGAGGGTGAGGGCCTGGCCGGCGTGCAGGGTGTCGCGCAGCCAGACGTCGAAGGCCACCAGGTTGAGGTTGACGGCGTTGAGCATCAGCTCGACGGACATCAGGACCAGGATGGCGTTGCGGCGGGCGAGCACTCCGTACAGGCCCGTGCAGAAGAGGAGCGCCGCCAGCACGGCGGGGTAGGCGAGGTGCATCAGCTCTGCCCCTTCTTGTCCGCGGCGGGGGCGCCGGTGGTCTTCGCGGTTCCGGTCGTCCCGGTCGGGGTCGTCCCGGTCGGGGTCGCCCCGGCGGGGGCGTCCTTGCGGGACAGCACGATGGCGCCGATCAGGGCCGCGAGGAGGAGGACGGAGAGCGCCTCGAACGGCAGCACCCAGTGCTGGAAGAGGATCGCTCCGGTGACCTGGGTGGAGCCCTGGGCGGGCCCGTCGAGGTCGATCCAGGTGGTGCGGAAGGCGTCGACGACCACCCAGACGAGCGCGGCGGCGGCCACGAGGGCGACGCCGAGGGCGACCGGGCGGTTGCCGGAGTCGGCGTCCGGCGAGCGGCCGATGGGCGCCTTGGTGAGCATCAGCCCGAAGAGGAGGAGGACGACCACGGAACCGAGGTAGATCAGCACCTGGACCCAGGCGATGAACTCGGCGGTCAGCAGCAGGTACTCGACGGCGACCCCGCCGAGCGCGACGACCAGCCACAGGGCGGCGTGCACGAGCTGCTTGGTGGTGACGGTGACGGCTGCCGCGCCGAGGGTGGCGAGGCCGACGAGGACGAAGGCGATCTCGACGCCGGTCGGGGAGAGGAAGCCGTTGCCTTGGGCGGCTGCGGTGATCACGCGTCTCCTTCCGGGGCCGGGGCCTGGGCCGGATTGTCGGGGTTCGGCTCGGCGTCGGCCGCGGCAGCGGCCGCAGCGGCGGCGGCAGCCGCGACCTCGGCCTTCTCCACGGCCTTGCGGGCGGCCGCGACTTCCTTGGGTTCCTCGGCGCCCGGGTCCAGGGCGGGCGGGGCCGGAACGGTCCACATCCACTCGCGCAGCTTGTCGCGCTCGTGGGTGAGCTCGTGGATGTCGGTCTCGGCGTACTCGAACTCCGGCGACCAGAAGAGCGCGTCGAAGGGGCACACCTCGATGCAGATGCCGCAGTACATGCAGAGCGAGAAGTCGATCGCGAAGCGGTCGAGGACGTTGCGGCTGCGCTCACGGCCGCCGGGGGCGGCGGCCGGCACCGTCTCCTTGTGGGAGTCGATGTAGATGCACCAGTCGGGGCACTCGCGCGCGCACAGCATGCAGACCGTGCAGTTCTCCTCGAACAGGCCGATGACCCCGCGCGAGCGCGGCGGGAGCTCGGGCTGCACGTCGGGGTACTGGGCGGTGTGCGAGCGCTTCGTCATCGTGCGCAGCGTCACGGCCAGGCCCTTGGCCAGGCCGGATCCGGGGATGGGAGGCATTTACTGGATCGCCACCTTCACGATGCCGGTGAGCGCGATCTGGGCGAGCGCGAGCGGGATGAGTACGGTCCAGGCGAGCTTCTGCAGCTGGTCCTCGCGCAGTCGCGGGTAGCTCACGCGGAGCCAGATCACCACGAAGGAGAGCGCGGCGATCTTGATCAGGGTCCAGGCCCAGCCGAAGTCCTCGCCGCCGAAGGGGCCGTGCCAGCCGCCCAGGAAGAGGACGGTGGTCAGGGCGCAGAGGACCACGATGCCGGCGTACTCGGCGAGCAGGAACAGCGCGAAGCGCAGGCCGGTGTACTCGGTGTACGCGCCGAAGATGATCTCGGAGTCGGCGACGGGCATGTCGAAGGGGGGCCGCTGGAGTTCGGCGAGGCCGGCGGTGAAGAAGACGAGCCCGCCGACGATCTGCCAGGGCAGCCACCACCACTCGAAGGCGCCGACGATGCCGGGGAGGGAGACCGTCCCGGCGGCCATGGCCACCGAGGCCGCGGCGAGCAGCATGGGGAGCTCGTAGGCGAGCAGCTGGGCCGCGGTGCGCAGGCCGCCGAGCAGGGAGAACTTGTTCGCGGAGGCCCAGCCGGCCATGAGCGAGCCGAGCACTCCGATGCCCATGACGGCGAGGGCGAAGAAGAGCCCGGCGTCGATGACCTGGCCGACGGCGCCCTCGCCGGGCCCGATCGGGATGGCGAGGAGGACCAGGAGGTACGGGAGGAGGGCGACGGCGGGGGCGAGCTGGAAGACGCGGCGGTCGGCGTTGGCCGGGACGATGTCTTCCTTCTGCGCGAACTTGACCCCGTCGGCGACGAGCTGGGCCCAGCCGTGGAAGCCGCCGGCGTACATGGGGCCGAGGCGGCCCTGCATGTGGGCCATCACCTTGTGCTCGGTCTGCCCGATGACGAGCGGGAGCACGAGGAAGACGGCGAAGACGACGATCAGCCGCAGGGCGACGTCGAGGACGTCGTTCACGCGGTGCCTCCGGTGGGGTCTGTGGTCGGGTCGCCGTCGGTCTCGGCGGGGTCGGCGGGGGCAGCCGGTTCGGCCGGGGTCGCCGGCTCAGCGGGAGCGGCGGGTTCGGCCGGGGTCGCCGGGGTAGCGGGTTCAGCCGGAGCGGTCGACGGCTCGTCGAAGGCGGGCTTCGGGTCGTGCCAGGGCGCGTCCGTGCTTCGGGGTGCGGGCCGCTTCGGCGCCTGCGGCGCGGCCCCGTCCGCCTGGCTCGCGGAACCGTCGGACGCGGAGCGGGTGCGGCGGACCGGGCGTGCCGGGGCCGACTCGTCCGCGGCCGGGGCCGCGTCGGGGGTCTCGGCCGGGGTCGCGGCGGTCTCGGCCGGGGGCGCCGCCTGGCTTGCCGAGCCCTCCGTCACCGAGCGGGTGCGGCGGACCGGGCGTGCCGGGGCCGACTCGTCCGCGCCGGGAGCCGCGGCAGCGGCCGTAGCGTCGGCCGGGCCTTCGCCGGCCGGGCGGGTGCGGCGCACCGGGGCGCCTTCGCGCGGGGCGCGGACGGGGCGTTCCCCGGCCGCGGCCGC
>NZ_JBSGXB010000157.1:0-17227 GCF_053609185.1 Streptomyces sp. NPDC054956
GTCCACTGGCACGCCCCGCACCCGGACCCCGGGCGCGGGGCGCCGTCGTCTCACCCGCGCTGGTTCAGGCCCGGCGTCCGCGCTGCGGAAGTGCCGCCGCCAGTACGGAGAGCAGGACTCCGAGGACGCCCAGGGCGGCCACGCCCAGGGCCGCGAGGTGGACGATGGTCAGCCACAGCTCCGGCTTGCCGTAGGCCCGGTCGCCCAGCGCGCGCGCCTCGCCCTTGTAGGCCAGCTTGCCCGAGCCGTCGCGGCCGATGTCGTCCGCGTACGAGTACAGCGTGCCCTTGTGCGCCTTCCCGTCGGCCGTCCACGCGGTGCCCTCGCACTTGCCGGTGGAGCGGCCCGAGTTGATCGTCTCCATGCCGCAGCGGCTCGGGAGCTGGACGGTGACCGGTTCGGCGAAGGCGTAGGCCGCGCCCCAGCCCGTCGGCTGCTGTGAGGCCATGCCGACGAAGAAGAACGCGGCGAGTCCGATGCCCGCGACCACCAGGCACGCACTCGCCCGGCTCTTGAACTTCTGACCCCGTGTCGCAGCGACCACAACTCCCCCAAATGGTGTGTCCATGCCAAATAGGGGTTTCACCTGGCCGGTTTCCGCCCCCCTGTGTCGCGCGTTTGTACCGCACCCACGACTGCGCCGACAAGGCGGATGAGGTCCCGGGTCAGGAAAGGTGAGCTGTGCGGTCAGCGACGTTCCTACCGGTCGGTCACTACGGTCTCCTCACCTACCCCCACCGGACCCATTGGGAGAGCCGCCCCATGCGCATCCGAAGCTCAGCCCTCGCCGCCGTGGCCGCCCTGGCCCTCTCGGCCGCGATCCCCGCCACCACCGCCCGCGCCGACGCGGAAACCGGCCAGGCCGCCCGCCCGGGCGACATCGTGAGCAGCGCGCCGTCCGCGTTCCACCCGCTCCCCGGCCAGCCCACCAACACCAAGGCCTGGAAGATCCACTACAACTCCACCACCGCCGACGGCGCCCCCAACGTCGTCTCCGGCACCGTCATCGTCCCGCAGGACGGCCGCACCGGCCCGCGCCCGCTCGTCACGTACGCCGTCGGCACCGTCGGCATGGGCGACTCCTGCGCGCCGAGCAACAACCTCCCGTACGGCACCGCCATGGAGGCCAACCTCATCCAGCAGCTCACCCTGCGCGGCTGGGCCGTCGTCGTCACCGACTACGAGGGCCTCGGCACCCCCGGCGTGCACACCTACACCGTCGGCCCCTCCGCCGGCCACGCCGTGCTCGACGCGGCCCGCGCCGCCACCCGCCTGCCCGAGGCCGGGCTGTCCGCGAACACCCCGGTCGGCATCATGGGGTACTCCCAGGGCGGCCAGGCCAGCAGCTGGGCCGCCGAGCTGCAGGGCTCGTACGCACCGGAGTTGCAGGTCAAGGGCACCGCGACGGGCGGCGTTCCGGCCGACCTGCTGAAGGTGGCCGACTTCAACAACGGCTCCTACGGCTCCGGCCTCATCTTCATGGCCGCCGCCGGCCAGGACGCGGCCTTCCCCGAGCTGAACCTCGACTCCTACCTCAACCCGCTGGGCAAGGCCCTGGTGGCCGGCATGAAGGAGAACTGCGTCGCCATCGACTCCATCGCCGGCTCCTTCAAGCGGATCTCCGACCTCACGACCCGCAACCCGCTCGCGCAGCCGGACTGGCAGGCCCGCCTGAACCAGAGCAAGCTCGGGCGCACCGCCCCGGCCGCGCCGGTGTACCAGTACCACGCGCTCGGCGACGAGCTCATCCCGTACGCCGTCGGCAGCCGGCTGCGCTCCGACTGGTGCGCGCGGAACGCGAACGTCGAGTTCGACACCATCTGGATCGGCGAGCACGTCAGCGGGGTGATCACCCAGTCCCTGGCGGCCGGGAACTGGCTCGCGGACCGCTTCGCGGGACGCTCCACGCACCCCAACTGCTAGTCGGCAGCTGCCAGTCGGTCACGGATCGCCGCCCCGCCGGGAGTCAGCTCACTCCCCGGCGGGGCAGGACCGCGTCCCGGACGGGAGCCGGCCGTCGATCAGGAAGTGGTCCACGTAGCCCCGCACGCAGCGGGAGGACATGTATCCGGTGTGGCCGTCGCCCTTGTAGTCCACGACCACGGTGTTGCCGAGCCGCTCCGCCGTCTCCTCCGTCCACTCGTACGGGGTCGCCGGATCGCCGCGGGTCCCGATGAGCAGGATGCGCGGGATGCCCGCCGGGCGGTCGATCTTCCGGATGAAATCGGTGCCGGCGGGGCGCCCGTAGCAGGACAGGACCGTCATCAGCTGGCGCGGCCCGAAGACCGGCGAGGCGGCGAGGAACTCCGGTTCGAGCGCCCGCAGCTCGCGCTCGACGGCCTTCGGGGTGGCCTTGGCGTCACCGCGGTCGGGGTCGTCGGCGCAGTTGACGGCGATGAGCGCGGCCAGCGCGTTGTCGGCGGGCACCTGGCCGCCACCCTCGGCCTCCTCTCCCCCGCCCCCGCCCCCGCCCCCGTCGCCGTCGCCGTCGTCCGGCGGCGGGGGCGGTTCGGTCGGGCCGCCGAGCTGCATCAGCCCGACCGGGTCGCCCTCGCGCTCGACGAGCGCCAGCGCGTCCGCGAGCGCGGGCCACATCTTCGGCGAGTACAGGGCGGTACCGACGGCCTCCGCCACGTCCTGCCCGGTGAAGGACTGCCCGTCGCCGCCGGTGAGCGGCTCGCGGTCGAGGCGTGCCACGAGGTCGCGGACCTTCTCCTTGGCGGTGCGGGTGTTCGTTCCGTAGAAGCAGTCCTCGCGGTGGGCGCACCAGGTCAGGAAGTTGTCCAGGGCCCGCTGCTGGCCCGCCGCCGAGCGCAGGGCCTGCTCGGCGAGCGGCTCGCTGAGGGTGTCGACCCCGTCGAGGGCCATGCGGCCGGTGCGCTGCGGGAACAGGGCCGCGTACACGGCGCCGAGGCGGGTCCCGTAGGAGAAGCCGAAGAAGTTCAGCTTCTTCTCGCCGAGCGCCCGGCGCAGCCGGTCCATGTCGCGGGCCACGCTGACGGTACCGATGTACGGGAGCACGGGCCCGGAGGCCTGCGCGCAGCGCTCGGCCATGGCGCGCAGGGCGCCGAGCTGATCGGCCGCGTCGGCGGCGCCGGACTCCCGGGCCGGCCCGGGCCCGCCGTCCGCGGACCCGCGCGGCCCCGTGCCACCCTCTCCCGTACCGATCCCGATGTCCGCCCCGTCCCCGCAGCTGACGGGCTCGCTGCGGCCCACGCCGCGCGGGTCGAAGGCGATGAGGTCGTAGCGCTTGTTGAGCTCCGCGAACGTGCCCGGATCCTCGGCGAGGCCGGATACCCCGGGGGCGCCGGGCCCGCCGAAGTTCAGCACCAGCGGTCCGAGGCGCTTGGCGGCGGGCCCGGTGGCGGGCAGCTCGGCGAGGGCCAGCTCGACGGTGCCCTTGGCCGGGGCCCCGTGGTCGAGCGGCACGGCGAGGCTCCCGCAGCGCATCCCGGCGGGCACGGACCTCCCGGGGCACGCGCCCCACCGGATGCCCGCGGCGGAGGGCGTCGGGCTCGGCGCCGCCGCGAGGGAGGCGGCGGCGGGTGCCCGGCCCGGCGCTGCCGCGAGAAAGCCGGCGGCGAGCACGGTGCCGACGGCCCCGACGACTATCCGAGTACGGGTACGAGTACGGGTACGAGTCCGGGTACGGGCACAGGTACGGGATCGGTGCACTGCACCCTCCTCGGGCGACCCCCCGAACCAGTCAGCCCACCATAAACGCGCCCCGCCCACCCCGCTCCCCGGCCGGGCGGCGGGCCGGACCCACCGGGCCCCTAACCCGCGCGATGTCCCGAGAACACGAGGACCTTCCGGGTCAGCGGATGGTCCGGCCCGAGGATGCGGACGTGCTCGTCCAGCGTTTCGCGCCATACGGGCATCGCCGCGGCGGAGCCCTCGGCGCGTTCCGCCAGGCGCGCCACCTGGCGGCGGGCGTGGAGGGTGTGGAGGTGGTCGGGCCCCAGCACCCGCTTCCTGTCGTCGAGGAGCTTGCGCGCCCGCCCCAGGGCGTCCTCGTACGATCCCAGGGCCGCGAGCCAGGCGACTTCCCTCCCGCGGGCGTAGAGGGTGTCGGCGTGATCCGCGCCCAGCGCGAAGGTGCGCCGCCTGACGAGTTCCTCGGTGAGGTCGAAGGCCTCGGCGTACCTGCCGGACTTCCCCGTCCACATCGCGATGCGGGCTTCGACGTCCAGGGTGTCGATGTGGTCGGGCCCCAGCTCCCTGCGGAACCTCTCCAGCAGGGCGCGGCACTGCTCGGCGGCCTCGGCCGGACGCCCGAGCCTTCCGACGGCGTTCGCCATGTGCAGGCGGGTGTCGAGTGTCGGGGTGGTCCGCCCCGAGGTGCGCTTCGCGCAGGGGCAGCAGTTCGCGCATCAAGGCGAGGGCTTCGGCCGGACGCCCCTGTTTCAGGGTCATGTACGCGAGCTTGGCGTGGGCGTCCAGGGTGTCCCCGTGCTCCCTCCCCAGGGACCTCGTACGGGATTCCCGGATCGACCGCAGCTCGGTCACCGCCTGGTCGATGTGGCCGGTCTTCCCCAGGATCACCGCTTTGGCCACGTCCGCCGCCGGCAGTCCGGCCCCCGCCGCCAGCGCGAAGGCCCTTTCCGCCCGGTCGTGACGGGAGTCGAGCAGCGCCCTCATGCCCATGTCGAGCGCGTCGCGGGGTCGCGCCCGCGTCAGGATCAGGTCCCAGGACTCGTCCGGAATCACTTCGAGGTTGAGGGTGTCCAGGAAGTAGTCGAAGGCCCGCAGTCCGGTGGCCGGTTCGCCGACCCAGCATGCTGGCCCCGGTGTGCCCCAGCGGCCGCAGCGTCCACGCGAGCGCGGCCTCCGGCTCTTCCGGCCGCAGCTGGGGTCCTCCTCGGTCCCTCAGGTAGATCTCGTGCAGCCGCGTCAGGAGGGACACGGGTACGGCTTCGTGCATGCCGGCGCGGCGCACGTCCACGGCGGCCAGGACGAGCGCCGCCCCGCGCGGATGGGCCCCCGGGGACCAGGCGTTCTTCCAGGCTTCGAGGAGTTCCGGTCCGGCGGCCAGGACCTCGGCCACGCCGAACGCGTCCGAGGCGCTCAGCGCCCGGCTGATGCGGCGGTCGTTCCGGTAGAGCCGGGCCCTTTCGCGTTCGGCGGGCGACCACTGGCGTGGGATCCGGATCTTCTTCGCCTGGCGGACCACGTCACGGCCGTCGCGCCAGACCTCGTAGTCGGCGCTGTCGATGACCGCTTCGGCGTGGTCGCCGAACCGGTCGTACTCGGGGGTCCGGATGGTGGCGACGATCGTCGATCCGCTGGCCAGCATGCGGCTCAGGGCGGAGGACGTCAGCCCTCCGGGGCCCAGGAACCGCTCCAGGTCGTCGAGCCAGATCAGGTACCGCCTGCGGATGTTCAGTGCGCCGATCAGGCTCGAAATGCCGTCCCGGTTCCGCGGGCTGAGCAGGAAGTGGTCCGGTGTCAGCAGCCGCGCCGCCTCGAAGGCGGACCGCGTCTTCCCGGCCGTGGACTCTCCCACGAGGAGCACGAACCCGCCGCTGCGGACCGCCGCGTGCAGGTCCGCCTCGATGTCGCGGGGGACGTACGGAGGGGTGCTCCAGTGCCTTTCCGCATGGTCCCCGTCCTCGTGCTGGTACGGGTGGATCCCGACGAGCACGGGATCCCGGACCTCCCGCACGCGGGGCAGACGGCCGCGGGCGTCCTTGGCCAGGAGGCCGGTCGCGGCGCGCTCCCGCTCGTGGCGCCTGTCGTTCAGCGCGGATTCGTTCCTGGCCGCGGCGCCACCGCACAGGGCGAGGAACGCGGCGCCCACCAGCCCGGCCTGCGCGGGCGGCAGCCACCATCCCGCGACGAGCCCGGCCGCGCCGCCCAGGACCGCGAACACCGCGAACTTGACCCACAGGCCGCACCGGAACCAAAGGTTGCGCACGCTCGCAGACCCCCCCTGCGTTCCACGACTTCGTGGCCCATGCCTACCTCCGGCCGGTGGTCGTTACACCCCGGCCGTCCCCTCACGCCCGCCGGTACAGGGCCTCGATCTCCCGCTCGTAGTCCCGGGCGATGACCCCGCGCCTCAGCTTCAGCGAGGGCGTCAGGTGGCCGCGCGCCTCCGTGAAGTCCCCGGGGAGCACCGTGAACCGCCGGATCGATTCCGCCCTCGACACCAGCCGGTTCGCCTCGTCCACCGCCCGCTGGAGGTCCGCGCGCAGTTCCTCGTCCGTGACCAGCTCCCCGATCGGCACCTGCTGCTTCTTGCGCATCTGCCGCCAGTGCTGGAGCCCCTCCGGTTCCAGGGTGATCAGCGCGGTCACGTACGGCCGGTTGTCGCCGACGACCATGCACTGGCCGACCAGCGGGTGGGCCCGGAGCCAGTCCTCCAGCGGGGCGGGGGCGACGTTCTTGCCGCCCGAGGTGATGATCAGGTCCTTCTTCCGGCCGGTGATGGTCAGGTAGCCGTCCGCGTCGAGCTCCCCGATGTCCCCCGTGGCCAGCCACTGGTCCCCGCCCGCCGGCGGGCCGTTCCAGTACCCGGCGAACACGTGCGGCCCGCGCAGGAGCACCTCCCCGTCGTCCGCGATCCGTACCGCCGTCCCGGGCAGCGGCCAGCCCACCGTCCCGAGCCTCGGCCGCAGCGGCGGGCTGAGGGTCGCGGCCGCCGTCGTCTCCGTGAGCCCGTACCCCTCGAAGACCTCGATGCCGGCGCCCGTGTAGAAGGCGGCGAGGCGCCGCCCGAGCGGGGAGCCGCCGCTGAGGATGTACCGCACGCGCCCGCCCAGCGCCGCCCGGATCCGCCGGTACACCAGCGGGTCGTACAGGGCCCGCGCCGCCCGCAGTCCCAGGCCCGGGGTCTTGCCCTCGACGACCTCGCCGAAGGCCCGCGCGATCTTGGCGGCCCGGTCGAAGGAGGAGGCGCGCCCCATCTTCTCGGCCGTCGCCCGCGCGGTGTTGTAGACCTTCTCCAGGACGTACGGGATCGCCAGCAGGAAGGTCGGCCTGAAGCCGGCCAGGTCCGCGAGGAGGTCCTCGCTCTTGATGCTCGGCGCGTGCCCCAGCTTCACCCGCGCCCGCAGGCAGCCGACGGCCACCATCCGTCCGAAGACGTGCGACAGCGGCAGGAAGAGCAGGGTGGAGGCGGGGTCCTTGCTGACCGATTTGAAGACGGGGTGCAGCAGCTCCACCGCGTTGTCGACCTCGGCGAAGAAGTTGGCGTGGGTCAGCACGCACCCCTTGGGCTGCCCGGTCGTCCCGGAGGTGTAGATCAGCGTCGCGACCGACTCGGGCGAGCACCCGGCCAGCCGGTCGCGCACCACCTCGTCGGGCACCTGCCGCCCGGCCTTGACCAGCCGGGCCACCGCCCCGGTGTCGAACTCCCACAGGTGCCTCAGCCAGGGCAGGTTGGCCCGTTCCGCGCTGATGATCCGGGCCTGCGCCGTGTCCTCGACCGCGCACGCCACCGATCCGGAGTCCTGGATGATCCAGCGCGCCTGGATCGCGGAGGAGGTCGGGTAGATCGGTACGGTGACCAGCCCGGCCGCCCAGCCCGCGAAGTCCAGCAGCGTCCACTCGTACGTGGTCCTCGCCATGATGGCCAGCCGGTCGCCCGGCCGCAGCCCCTCGGCGATCAGCCCCTTCGCGACGGCGAGGACCTCGGCGGCGAACTCGGCCGCCGTGACGTCCCTCCAGATCCCGTCGCGGTCCTTGCGGGCGAGCACGGCCTCGTGGGGGGCCTCACGGGCGTTGTCGAAGGGGATGTCCCCGAGGGAGCCCCGCTGCGGGGCCGCCACGAGCGCGGGCACCCACACCTCGCGCACCCGCCCGTCGATCACCGTCTTCCCGGGCTCGACCGGCTTGACGGGCCTGACGGCCCTCACCAGGCTCGATTCAGCTGTCACGGCGTGCCCTCCTCGGTTGGACGGAGTGTTACCGCCGGTAATCTACTTAGCGGTAACCACGCCTGAACACCCCTGTGCCCCGTTTTTCACCGATGCTCCACGCGACCCCCGCTCGTCCTCGAAATCCTTGGACAGGGATCGAAGGGTCGGCAGACTGGCCATATGACCGGAACCGACCCCAAGGCCGACCTGCACTTCTATCTGCAGTCCGCCCGCGACGCCCTGTTGTGGAAGCTCGAAGGGCTCTCGGAGTACGACGCCCGCCGCCCCCACACCCCGACCGGCACCAACCTCCTGGGCATGGTCAAGCACGCGGCCGGCGTGGAGCTGGGCTACCTCGGCGACACCTTCGGCCGGCCCTCCGGCGAGCACACGCCCTGGCACGAGGAGGGCGCCGAGCCCAACGCGGACATGTGGGCCACCGCCGAGGAGTCGCGCCAGCACATCGTGGACCTGTACCGCCGGGCGTGGGCGCACTCGGACGCGACGATCGCCGCACTGCCACTGGACACGGTCGGCACCGTGCCGTGGTGGCCGAAGGACGACAACGAGGTGACCCTGCACCACGCCGTGGTCCGCGTGATCGCCGACACCCACCGGCACGCCGGCCACGCCGACATCATCCGCGAACTCATCGACGGCGCCGTGGGGATGGAAAAGGGCAACTCCAGCCTCCCGCCGGGCCATCCGTCCTGGTGGGAGGAGTACCGCGACCGCCTGGAGCGGATCGCCCACGAGGCCGACAAGCAGGCCGACCACGAGGCGTAGCCCCACGGCACCCGGGCGGCCTCAGGCCGCCGCGGCGGCCTCCTCGGGCGGGCAGTCGCCGCAGCGCCCTCCCGGGTACGGGGCTCTGAAGGCGCGCTCGCAGCCGTTGCAGTTCTGGAGCGGGTCCGGCCGCCGCTGATCCCGTACCGGTGCGGTGACGGCGCGGAGCGGCGGCAGGGCCGGTGGGATCAGCGCGGTGATCCGGTACGCGAGCACGCCCGCCGCGCTGCGCAGGGGCTCGGGGAGGTCGGCCGCCAGGGCCCGCCCGACGGCCTCGGGCTCGACCCCGCGCTCCAGCCAGGCCTCCACCCCGGGCGCGAGCCGCGCCACGTCCCGCTCGGACAGCAGCAGCCGGGGGTCGTACCGCCTCAGCCCGGCGAGCACCGCACGGGCCTCGGGGTACGAAGCCCCCGGCGCGGGAACCGCCTCCCGTACGGGCTCCACCGCGGGCCCGGCCTCCCGTACGGGCTCGGCCTCGGGCGGCGGTACGGGCTCCGACTCCGACTCCGGCTCCGGTACGGGCTCCCGGTCCGGCGGCGGTGGGTCCGACGGCGGAGGCGGCCCGCCGGGACCGGCGGAACCCGGCTTGTTGTACGAGTACGTCCGCGTCACCACGCGCCCGGTGCCCAGCCGCTCGCGCCGCCGCTCCAGGTAGCCGTGCCGCTCCAACTCCCGCAGGGCGGAACCGAGCCGGATCTCCCCCTCCGGGAACCGCCCGGCGAGCGCCTTCACGCCGACGGGGGCGCCGTCGGGCAGCGACTGGATGTATGCACCGACGCCGATCGCCGTCGCCGACAACTCGCGGTGCTGGAGAAGGTGGTTGCCCACCACGGTGTAGTGACTGGTGTGCCACGTGTTGACGTGGATGACACCGGATCGGGGGGTCCCGGGGCCAACTCCGGGCGAGGCGCACGAGGGCGCGCTAGGCTGCTCAAGAGCCATTGGGAAGGTAGTGCTTCCTGTTTGGTCAGGCCCTCGTCCGGGATGCCAGTCCCGCCGGGGGCCGTCTCATGTCTGCTGCTGTTGTCGGGGCGAGCATATGCCAGCCAACCGGTCTGAAATCCAGCCCAGTTGGCAGTTTTCACCCGACCGAGCGACGAGCCGCCGGACGCGGGCCGGTGGGGTTGGGTCGGTTGGTTTTTCCACCGGTTTCTTTGGTCTTTATGCGTCCAAGCGCGCCGGTCCGCGGAGCCCCGCGACCCGGCTCAGAAGTCGACCTCCGCCCACACCACCTTGCACGGAGCCGGCCCTTCCCTGACGCCCCAACGGTCCGCGAGCTCCTCGACCAGGACGAGCCCCCGCCCCGCGTCGCGGATCTCCGCGATCCGGTCACCCCGCGTGTCCGTCACCTCGATCAGCAGCGTGCCGGGCGTGACGGTGAGGGCCAGCCTGAAGTCCCGCCCGGGGACCCGCCCGTGGATCACCGCGTTGGCCGCGAGCTCGGCGATGATCTGCGCGGGCACCTCCAAGGGAAGACCCCACGAGCGGAGTTGCTCGACGGCGAGCATCCGCCCGAGGCGGGCCCCGCGCGGGGTGGCGGACAGTTGGACATGGAAGTCGACGAGTTGAGGAATCACGTCACTCAGCGTGGCGATCCGTGCGTACCGTGAGAAGCCGCACCGCTCCTACGTCCCGCGTTTGTCCGGTGCTTGTCCGGCCGTGTCCGGGCTGTCCGGACCGGCATGGCGGGTACGCGGGGCGCTGAGGACATCGGCTCGTCGGAGGTGGGCGCGCGTGAGCGTGGACAGTGACGGTACGGAAGAGCCCGGCTGGGACGTGGACCCGGAGGACGAACAGGGCGCGGCGGTGGTGGCCGCGCTGGGCCGCCAGCTCAAGGCCTGGCGCGAGGCCGCCGGGTTGCGGCCGGCGGAGTTCGGGGCGGCGATCCAGTACGGGGAGGACCAAGTCCGCAAGGTCGAGGCGGGCAAGCGCATCCCGCGCCCCGAGTACTTGGACAAGGCGGACGAGGTACTGAACGCGGGCGGCAAGATCGCCGCGATGAAGGCGGACCTGGAACAGGTCCGCTACCCGAAGAAGATCCGCGTCTTGGCAAAGATGGAAGCCTCGGCCGTTGAGATCGGCACGTACAACAATCACAACATCCATGGCCTGCTACAGACGGAGGAGTACGCGTCAGCCCTCTTCCGTATGAGGAGGCCCGCATACCCCCAGGACGAGCTGGACCGAATCCTGGCCGCTCGGATGGCCCGGCGATCGATCTTCGATCGATCGCCCGCTCCCACATTGAGTTTCGTGCAGGAGGAGGTGACCCTTCGTCGGCGGATCGGAGGCACAATGGTCCTGCGTCGACAGCTTGAACACCTGCTGGGGGTGTGCCAGTTGCAGAGCGTCGAGTTCCAGGTGATGCCAACCGATCGTGAAGACCACGCCGGGATGGGCGGCCTGATCGAGCTCCTGAGGTTCGAAGACGGCTCAGGAGTGGGGCGTTCCGAAGGCGCTTTCCACGGTCGCCCGGTCTCCGACCCAAGGCAGCTCCGAATCCTTGAACTGCGCTATGGCATCATCCGAGCTCAGGCGCTCACGCCCCATGAATCGCGGGCCTTCATCGAGGAACTGCTGGGAGAAACATGATCCACCACGCCGAGTTGGACTGGTTCAAGAGCAGCTACAGCAGCAGCAGCGAGGGCGATGACTGCGTCGAGGTCGCCTGGTTCAAGAGCAGCTACAGCAGCAGCAGCGACGGCAACGACTGCGTAGAGGTCTCGGCCACTCCCACTGCCGTCCTGGTCCGGGACTCCAAGGACATCCAGCGCCCCCACCTCACAGTCGGCTCGCACGCCTGGGCCGGCTTCGTCGCGCACGCGGCATAACCCACGCCCCGGCACCGGTCAGCCGATGAAGGACTCGGGGCCGAAGCGGCCCCAGGCCACGAAGGCGGCGAGGAGGACGTAGACCAGGTCCACCACCACGTACGTGGTCTCGTGCCGCCGGATACGGGTGACGGTCGCCCCCAGCATGAGCAGCACCAGGCCGAGGGCGGCCACCGGCACCATCACCGGTGCGATGTCGAGTACGGCGGGCAGGATCAGGCCCACCGCGGCCAGGACCTCGACCGCCCCGATGGCCTTCACGCCGCCCGCGCTGAAGTCCTCGGTCCACCTGGCACTGGCTCCGCTGGCGGCCATCTTCTCCTTCGGCGTGATCACCTTGAAGGCGCCCCCGAGCAGGTAGGCGGCGGCGAGCACTCCGGTGACGATCCACAGGGCGAGGTCCATCGGGTTCTCCTTGCGGGGGTGGCGGGCGGCGTTCGGGCGGGTGTCAGTGCTGGCCGGGGACGTAGCCGCCCGCGGGCTGGCGGATGATGACGTTTCCGCGGTTGAAGGCGTTGATGAGGGCAATCTGGGTCACCAGGGCGGCGAGCTGGTCCTCGTCGTAGTGCTTGGCCGCGTTCGCCCAGACCTCGTCGCTGACGCCGCCGGCCGCGTCCGCGATCCGGGTGGCCTCCTCGGTGAGTTCCAGCGCGGCGCGTTCGGCGTCCGTGAACACCGTGGCCTCGCGCCAGGCGACGACCAGGGCGAGGCGGACGGCGGTCTCACCAGCCGCGGCCGCGTCCTTGGTGTGCATGTCGATGCACCCGACGCAGCCGTTGATCTGGCTGGCGCGGAGCATCACCAGCTCGCGCGTCGCGGCCGGCAGGGTCGACTCGTCGAGCACCTTGCTCGCCGCGATGACGTGCTTCCACGCCTTGACGGCGACCGGGCTGGCGAAGAGGTTCAGGCGGGCTTCCATCGTGGACTCCTTTGTCGTCGTGCGCTGTTGCCCCTCTAAGACAGGGCACCCCGGCTCCCTGTGACAGCGACGGATGTGACCCGCGTCTCAGGCCCTCCCCCTGCGTGATCAACAAGCCGGACGCCCCGGATACCCTGCGCGGTACGCGAATCGGATCGTCGGGGGAGGGTTCCGTGCCGGGATCAACGGATGCGGCGGAAACGGCGGATGCGACGGAAGCGGCGGGCTATCGGCCGCTGCTGTTCTCCATCGCCTACGGGATGACCGGATCGGTGGGCGACGCCGAGGACCTCGTACAGGACGCCTTCCTCGGCCTGACCCGGGCCCAGCGGGCGGGGACGGAGATCGCCGCCCCGAAGGCGTACCTGACCACCTCGGTGACGCGCCTCGGCATCAACCACCTGAGTTCGGCGCGCGTGCGGCGGGAGACCTACGTGGGGGAATGGCTGCCCGAACCGGTCGTCGTGACCACCGACCGGCCGGGGCCGGCCGAACACGCCGAGCTGGCCGACTCGTTGTCGATGGCCTTCCTCGTCCTGCTGGAGGCCCTCTCCCCCGTGGAACGGGCGGTGTTCATGCTGCGCGAGGTGTTCGGGTACGACTACGCGGACGTCGCCCGGACCACCGGCAAGTCCGAGGCGAACTGCCGGCAGATCTTCGCCCGCGCCAGGAAGCGCATCGCCGCCGGCGGGCAGACGGCCGACAGCGCGCCGCCGCCCCCGCAGCGCAGGGCGGAGGGCGAGCAGCTCGCCCGTACGTTCTTCGAGGCCGCGGCGGGCGGGGAGATGGACACGCTGCTCGGCATGCTCGCGCCCGACGTGGTCTACCACGGGGACGGCGGTGGCAAGGCGCGGGCGGTCGCGAGGTCGGTGGCCGAGGCGCGCCGCGTCTCGCAGCTGCTCATCGGCGGACTCCGACGCCTGCGCACGCTCGGCGCCGCCCTGCGGCCGGCCTGGATCAACGGCCGGCCGGGCGCCGTCGTCGTCGACGCCGAAGGCCTCGTGGCCAGCGTGATCGAGCTCGACATCGTCGACGGCGTGATCCGGTCGATCCACACCGTGTCCAACCCCGACAAGCTCGGCCACATCGGCCCGGTGTCCGACATCGCCCGCCTGCCGGAGGCCGCCGCCAGGCCGAAGCCGCCGAAGCCGCTGTAGCCGGGCGAGGACCGCATCCCGTGCGGCGCGGTCCCCGCCGGGGCTACGGCGTGCGTCCCGGCGCCCGCCCCGCCCCGATCGCCGAACCGCGCCGACCGGCCGCCGCCAGGTCGAGCAGCATCACCTCGCGGGGACCGGTGTCGGCACCCAGCGGCCGGGCCTCGCCGATGCTGCGGTAACCCCACGCCCGGTAGGCGGCCGAGGCCGCCCCGGCCGCCTGGTTGACGTTGAGCATGACCCGCTCGGCCGCGATGCCGTCGAGCAGCGCCGTGTGCAGGCGCCGCGCGACGCCCTGGCCGCGCCAGGGCCCTCGTACGGCCAGTTCCATGAAGCCGAAGGTGCGGTGGCCGTCCTCGCGGCGCGTCTCCGCCGGTACGGGCTCGATGAGTTCGTCCCACCACACCGTGTCCGGCGGGAGCAGGAACCCGTAGGCCATGCCGACCGGCTCGCCGGCCTCCGTATGGGCCAGGGCGGCGCGGAAGCCGTGCTTGCGGGCCTGCACCGGGAAGCGCTGGAAGGCGGCTTCGACGTCCTCCTCGGTCTCGCCGTAGGGCGGTTCGGCGAAGGCTTCGGCGTAGATGCGCCGGAACTCCTCCCCGGCCCGCACCGCGGCCACCCCGTCCATGCGCTCGATGCCGATCGGCTCGTGCTGCCGTGTCATGCGGTTCCCCCTCGAACGATCGTTCCCGGCCGCGCCCGAAGCATCGTAGGCACGGGACGGGCACGCGGCGCAGCCCCCCGCCCGGACGGGGGCGAGGGGCTGCGGGTGCGCGGGTTGTGGATCAGGCCGAGACGAGGGCCTTCTCCGGGGCGTCGGCCGCGTCGGCCGCCTGGGCCGGGGCCTCGGCCGGGGCCGGCTCGTCGAGCGGGGAGCCGGAGGCGGTCGCGTAGGCCACCTTGTCCAGGATTCCCTCGCGGGCCGCGACGATGACCGGCACCAGCGCCTGCCCGGCCACGTTCGTGGCGGTGCGCATCATGTCCAGGATCGGGTCGATCGCCATCAGCAGGCCCACGCCCTCCAGCGGGAGGCCCAGCGTGGAGAGGGTCAGGGTCAGCATGACCGTGGCGCCCGTCAGGCCCGCCGTGGCGGCCGAGCCGACGACCGAGACGAAGGCGATCAGCAGGTAGTCGGTGACGCCGAGGTCCACCCCGAAGATCTGCGCGATGAAGATCGCGGCGAGCGCCGGGTAGATGGCGGCGCAGCCGTCCATCTTGGTCGTGGCGCCGAACGGGACGGCGAAGGAGGCGTACTCCTTCGGAACGCCGAGGCGCTCGGTGACCTTCTGGGTGACCGGCATGGTGCCGACCGAGGAGCGGGAGACGAAGGCCAGCTGGATGGCCGGCCAGGCGCCCTTGAAGAACTGGAGCGGGTTGACCTTGGCCACGGTCCAGAGCAGCAGCGGGTAGACGCCGAACATCACGAGCGCGGAGCCGACGTACACGTCGACGGTGAAGGTCGCGTACTTGCCGAGCAGGTCCCAGCCGTACGTGGCGATCGCGGTGCCGATCAGGCCGACGGTGCCGAGCGGGGCGAGGCGGATGACCCACCACAGGGCCTTCTGGAGCAGCTCCAGCACGGACTCGGCGAGGTTCAGGACCGGCTGCGCCTTGCTGCCGAGCTGGAGGGCGGCGATACCGGCGACGGCGGCGAGGAAGACGATCTGCAGGACGTTCAGCTCGGTGAACGGCGTGATGATGTCCTTCGGCACGATGCCGGTCAGGAAGTCCAGCCAGGACCCGTGGCGCTTGGGCAGCTTGCCGTCCTGCGGGGTGAGGCCGGTGCCGGCGCCCGGGTTGGTGAGCAGGCCGATGCCGAGGCCGATGGCCACCGCGATCAGCGACGTGATCATGAACCAGAGCAGCGTGCGCGAGGCGAGCCGCGCGGCGTTGTTCACCTTCCGCAGGTTGGTGATCGAGACCAGGATGGCGAAGAAGACGAGCGGAGCGACGGCCAGCTTCAGCAGCTGGACGAAGATGTCGCCTATCTGCTCGAGGGTGGTGCCGAGCCAGCTGATCTCCTGGCTGCGGGAGACCCAGCCGAGCAGCACGCCGAGCACGAGGCCGGTGACTATCTGGGCCCAGAAGGGGAACTTGAACGAGGCCCGCTGCTCGGTGGCAGGGGTCTGGGGTGACGCGGACACGGACACTCTCCGGGTGGATCTGCGGTTCTGCGGTGGGGTGGTGGTGCGGTGCGGCAGCACCCGGAATCGAAGGCCGGGCGGGCGGGACCGCTGCTGCGCCAGGGCTGGGCGCGGAGCTCCGAACTCGTGGGCGGGAAGCCGGAAGTCGGAGGTCGCGGAGTCAGCGACAGCAGCAACAGGCCGCGGACACGCGGCGGCAGAGGTCGACGTGCAGGCGCGCCACGAGCGGGACGCTCGTGATCGTTCTGTGCGCGGCTGTGGTCAACATGTTGAACACGCTAACACTTTCCCTTTGGGAATCCCAAAGGGTCCCTTTGAGTCGACGAACCCCCGGAAACGCCGAAAGCCCCGGCATTACGGGCGGTTGACCCGATGCTGGGGCTTTTCGGTGTGTGACGAAGGCAACGGGAGCCGGCCGCGAGCGGCCCGCTCCTACCGACCCACCGGCCCGGCGACCTACTGGCCGGCGCGCGCGGCGTCGTCGACGCCGTCCTCCTGGCTGCGGTTCGCGGCGAGCTTCTCCTTCGCGCCCGCGACGCGCCCGGAGATGGCCGCGGACATCTCGTCGCGCTGCTTGCGCAGCAGGACGAAGGAGAGCGGGGCCGAGAGCACGAGGGCGAGCAGCACGACCCAGATGAAGTTGGCGTCACCGATACCGGCGGGCACCCACCGCAGCCGGACCAGCCCGGCGACGAGGACGAGGCACCCGACGAAGATCCCCAGACGCATCGCGGTGTATCGGATCGTCGCGCTCGGCTTGAGGGACACGGTGACCCCTGCTCTCTTCTCGTCCGTTCGCCGCTCGTACGTCGGCTCGTGCCCGTCCAGTGAAGCACGTCCACCCCGGGCTCCGGCCCCTCGGGGTCGTGGGCGCGGCAGCCGCGCAGGTCAGTGCAGCGGCAGCAGGAGGGTGATGTCGTCGCGGTCGTCGCCCGGGGCCACGCGGATGGCGGCGGGGACGCGGCCGACCTCCTTGTAGCCGCAGGCCGCGTAGAAGTGCTCCAGGCCCAGGCCGCCGCGGCAGCTCAGGCGGATGGCCTCGATGCCCGCGATCGTGCGGGCCCCGTCGGCCACCGCCTCCATCAGCGCGCGGCCCGCGCCCCGGCCCTGGAGGGCGGGGTCGACCATCACGGTGTAGACCCAGACCCAGTGCGCCTGGAGCCGGTGCGCATTGCGGGCGATGACGGCGAAGGCGGCGACGCGCCCTGCGGCGTCGCGTCCGACGACCAGGCTGCTGCGCCCTTCGGCCACTGCGGCGAAGTGCTTGGCCACCTCGGGGCGGACGTCGTCCATCGTGATCGGTCCGGCGAACCCGATGGCGCCGCCGGCGTTGGACGCCTCGACCCAGAGGGCGGCGATCCCTTCGGCCAGGGTGTGGTCGGCGACCGGATCAAAGGTATAGGTAAGGGTCATGGGCTGAGATTAGCCATTACCGACCGGCTCGGCAACGCCCTTTCTCCCGACGGGCGCGGGCACCGGTCGCCCGGCGCCGACCGGTGCCGGCCGCGCCGTGCCCGCACGCCCCGACATG
>NZ_JBSGXB010000158.1:0-17178 GCF_053609185.1 Streptomyces sp. NPDC054956
GTGCTGGGCTGGACGGCGACCACCGACGCCTGCGGGAACTTCAGGACCGCCTTCTCGGCGGCCTCCTGGACATCGGCGTCCAGGACGGTCTCGATCCGCCCCGGAGTGCCCTCGACCAGCGTCAGCAGGCTCCGCTTGGGCTGGTCGGCGGTGGCCGGCTTGATCCACAGCTCGGCGCCGCCCGTGCCGCCCAGCTTCGCCCCGTACGTCGCGCGCAGCTTGTCGAGCACCGGGCGCAGCGAGGGGTACTTCTCGGCCGTCAGCTCCTTGCCGTTGCGGTCGACGGCCTTGACGGGCGGGCTCTCCGGGGTGCCGCCGCGCAGCCGCTCGCCCTTCTGGAGCTGCGGGTGGATCACCGAGGGCTGCCAGTCGACCAGCGGCAGGCCGGTGGTGTTGCCGCGCACCACGGTCAGCTTGGACTCGTAGGCGAGGGGCTTGGTGACCCCCGAGAACGTCACTTCGGCGGCCACGGAGTAGGTCACCGTGGTCCCCTCCTGCGTGCCGGGGGTGATCACGGCCTTGGTCACGCCCGCGTCGGCCTTGTAGCCCCCGACGTACTCCTGCGCCTCCGCCGGGTTGTTGGTCAGGTCGGCGGCCGCGCGCGCGTCCCCCGCCGCCCATGCGGCGAGGAAGGCCTTGGCGGTCTGCGCCGCGTCCTTGTCGCTGACCGGCCCGGTGCCCTTGCCGGGTGCCGACGTGCCGGAGGCGCTCTGGGTCTTCTCCCCGCCCCCGCTCTCGTCCCCGACCAGCGCGTACACCCCGTACCCGGCTCCGCCCAGCATCGCGAGGAACACCCCGCCGACGATGGCGCCCTTGGCAGCCCCGTTCACTTCACGATCCCCGTCCCCCGTACCGTGGCCCCCTTCCCCGATCGCTGAACGCGTTCAAAGGGCCCTTGGAGTAGACCTTACGTCGAACGGGCGAGCGACCGAAGGCCTTGTTACCGGACCGGAACATGCGAACGGGCGCCCCGTCAGGCCCGGGTGCCGAACGGGGCGTACAGCCGCGCGTGCGCGATGCCCGCGAACGTCATCATCTGTTCCTGCAGGGCGGAGGCCGCGCGGGGGTAGCGAGTGGTGTCCCAGGGCTCGCGCACCCCGCCGGCGGGCGTCCGCTCGAGCCACTCGTCCACATCGTCGATGAGTGCCTGATGGCTGCTGTAGACCGCGTTCGCGAGTGCGGTGACGGCTGCTTGCTCGTCATCGGGGAGCATGAGCCGCAGGACCCATTCGGCGGCCTGCATCTCCCGTATCCGATCGTGAACGGCGTCCCGTTTGTCCTGGAGTTCGCCGTCGGTGCCGAGCGCGCCCTGAACGTGCTGCCGGACGATCCGCATCTGCCGGCGGGCCGTGTCCACGGACAGCACCAGGTCCGAGTAGGCCGCGCGTTTGCGGGCGATCGTCTCGGCGTCGTGGGCCGCACCGTGCTGCAGCCGTGCCACGTTCAGCTGGGAGCGGGCCTGGAGCCGCGAACTCGCCCACGTGGTGAGGGCGCCCACCATCGCTCCGCCGGCACCCAGCCCCGCGCCCACGACCACCGCCCACTGCCCGTCCATGGCGCTGACCATAGGGCGCCCGCGGACCCGGGGGCAGGCCTTTTCACGACGGGCCCGTCGCTCGCGAGCGACGGGCCCGGGGGTGCGGCTGCTAGACCCAGGTGTCCAGCCACATCCTGTTTCTCCAGGAGTCGATCGGGATCGTCTGGCCCGTGTAGATCGGCCAGAAGTAGATGAAGTTCCAGATGATCAGGAGGACGAGGACGCCCGCCGCCACCGCGCCCAGGGCGCGGCGCAGTTCCGTGGAGCCGGCCGGGCCCAGCAGGGCGCCGATCATCATGGCCACCGCCAGGCAGAGGTACGGGAGGAAGACCACCGCGTAGAAGAAGAAGATGGTCCGCTCCTGGTAGTTGAACCAGGGCAGCAGGCCCGCGGCCAGCGCGCACGCGATCGCGCCCGCCCGCCAGTCGCGGCGGAAGAACCACCGCCACAGCACGTACAGCAGCGCGAAGCAGCCGGTCCACCACAGCAGCGGGGTGCCGAGCGCCAGCACCTCGCGCGCGCACTTGGCCGTCTCGGTCGCCGGGCAGCCGTCGGTGCCGGGCGCGGGGGACTCGTAGAAGTAGGAGACGGGCCGGCCCACGACCAGCCAGCTCCACGGGTTCGACTCGTAGGTGTGGCCGTCGGTCAGGCCCACGTGGAACTTGTAGACCGCCGTTTCGTAGTGCCACATGCTGCGCAGCCACTCCGGCAGGAACGAGAGCGAGCTGTGCTGGTCGTTCTCGGCGGCCCAGTCGCGGAAGTACCCGCCCTTGCCGTTGTCGGGGGAGAGGATCCAGCCGAGCCACGAGGTCACGTAGACCGCGATCGCCACCGGCACGGTCGACAGGAAGCCGGGCAGCGCGTCCCGGCGCAGCATCGCCGCGTACGGGGTGCCCGCGCCGGCGGTGCGGCGCGCGGCCGCGTCCCACAGGACGGTCAGCACGCCGAAGAAGGCCAGCACGATCAGGCCGTTCCACTTCGTGCCGAAGGCCAGGCCCAGGCAGATCCCGGCCAGGAGCCGGTACGGGCGCCAGCCCAGGCGCAGCGTTTCCGCGATCCGGGCGTCCGGACGGGTCCGCCCCTCCTCGTCCACCGGGAGCGCCGCCGCGAGCCGGGCCCGCGCCTTGTCCCGGTCGATCACCAGCGAGCCGAAGGCCGCCAGGACGAAGAACATCAGCACCAGGTCGAGCAGCGCGACGCGGCTCATCACGAAGTGCAGGCCGTCCACCGCCATCAGCGTGCCCGCGAGGCAGCCCAGGAACGTGGAGCGGAACAGCCGCCGGCCGATCCGGCACAGCATCAGCACGGACAGCGTGCCGAGCAGCGCGGTCATGAACCGCCAGCCGAACGGATCGAAGCCGAACATCCACTCGCCCAGGCCGATCACCCACTTGCCGACCGGCGGGTGCACGACGTAGCCCGGGTCCAGCGGGAGGGAGATCCCGTCCGGGTTGGCGAGGATCGACTTGTCGATGTCCTTGGGCCAGCTCGCCTCGTACCCCTGGCGGATCGTGGCCCAGGCGTCCTTCGCGTAATACGTCTCGTCGAATATCACCGCCTTCGGGCTGCCCAGGTGGGCGAACCGCAGCACCCCCGCGACCAGCGCCACCACCAGCGGCCCGGCCCACGCCAGCACCCGCTGCCAGGTCTCCGCCGCGGCGGGCGAGACGCCCAGCTGCGTCCACAGCTGTGCGGAGGGCCGCGCGTACGGGGGCACCAGGCGGGTGCGCACGTCCGACTGCCGCTTCGCCGGAGCGGGCGGCACGTAGCCGAAACCGCGCAGGCGGCGCAGCCAGGCCGACGGCTGGTCGGCGGGTCCGGGGCTGGGCTCGGGCCCCGCCGGGAGGGCGGGCGGGGCCCCCGCGGGGCTGGGCGGCGGCGTCGCGGTACTGGTCACCGGGTCATCGTAGGGAACGAGCCTGTGTCAAACCCAGGGGGAAGGGAGCGTGGGGCGTGCCGGTCGGGACGGCTGAGAGGATGGGGCGGTGACCACTGACCAGCCCCGCTCCGCCGAAACCCCCTCCCCGGCCGCCTCCGACGCGCACGGCGCGGGCGTCCTCGTACTCGCCGGGACGCCCATCGGCGACCTCGCGGACGCTCCGCCGCGCCTCGCGACCGAGCTGGAACGGGCCGACGTGATCGCCGCCGAGGACACCAGGCGGCTGCGCCGGCTGACCCAGGGGCTCGGCGTGCACACCACCGGGCGGGTCCTGTCGTACTTCGAGGGCAACGAGTCCGCGCGCACCCCCGAACTGGTCGAGGCCCTGGAGGCCGGCAAGCGGGTCCTGCTGGTGACCGACGCCGGCATGCCCTCGGTCTCCGACCCCGGATACCGGCTGGTCGCCGCCGCCGTGGAGAAGGACATCAAGGTCACGGCCGTCCCCGGCCCCTCCGCCGTCCTCACCGCGCTCGCCCTCTCCGGGCTGCCCGTGGACCGCTTCTGCTTCGAGGGCTTCCTGCCGCGCAAGGCCGGCGAGCGCCTCGGCAAACTCCGCGAGGTCGAGGGCGAGCGCCGCACCCTCGTCTACTTCGAGGCCCCGCACCGGCTCGACGACACCCTGGCCGCGATGGCCGAGGTCTTCGGCGCCGACCGCCGGGCCGCCGTCTGCCGCGAGCTGACCAAGACGTACGAGGAGGTCAAGCGCGGCGGGCTCGGCGAGCTGGCCGCCTGGGCCGCCGAGGGCGTGCGCGGGGAGATCACCGTCGTCGTCGAGGGCGCCCCGGCGGCGGCCCCCGGAGACGTGGACGCCGAGGAGCTCGTGAACCGCGTACGGGTGCGCGAGGAGGCGGGCGAGCGGCGCAAGGAGGCCATCGCGGCGGTCGCCCTGGAGGCCGGAGTACCCAAGCGCGAGGTCTTCGACGCGGTCGTGGCGGCAAAGAATGCGGCACAAAAGGTGCCGTAGGTCGGTAAAGAGCTAACCTGAAAAGCAAAGCTCAGACCGCGCACCGGGCGCTTTGGGCATGACTCGCCCAAAGACCGTCCAACAGTAGACAGGGCCTGATGCGCTCCCGCCCGAAGAGGCGTCCACTGGCAATGGCACCAGTGGAACAAGAGGAGCTGGCATGAGTGAGATCGCCGAACCCCGTCCAGTCGCCGCACCCGCCGCCCCGGCCACCGCCGTACCGACCGTGCACGAGGCGTACGCCTTCGCGTGCATGAAGTGCGGATACGGCTGGGAGCAGGGCTACGAGATAGAACACCACGTCGATGGCTCGGGCCAGCCCTTCATCGTCTACACGGTGGACGGCGAGCGGGTCCCCTCGCCCCTGTCCAACCCGACCTGCATGAACTGCGGCGGGCACGTGGTGCGGATCATGCGCGAAGGCCAGGTCAACTCGGTCGTGGGCATGCTCGACCAGCTGTACCACCACCGCGCGGCCCCCGGCATCGCGGGACCGGTGCCGGCCGGATACACGCCGAGGCCCCCGAAGCCGCGCAAGCCCGCGGCCCGGCACGACGCCCCCGGACCCGTGGCGGTGGAGCGCCCCGGGCTGCTGGCCCGTCTGCTCGGGATCTTCCGCCGGTCATAAGATCGGCCGCATGAGCCGTAGTACGTCGAACGACGCGCCGCCCCCGCTGCCCGAACCGCTCCGGGTGGCGGTCGCCGACTCCCACACCCACCTGGACATGCAGTCCGGCACCGTCGAGGAGGGCCTGGCCAAGGCCGCCTCCGTCGGGGTGAGCACCGTCGTCCAGGTCGGCTGCGACGTCAAGGGCTCGCGCTGGGCGGCCGAGACCGCCGCCGCGTACGACAACGTCCACGCGGCCGTGGCCCTGCACCCCAACGAAGCCCCCCGCATCGTGCACGGGGACCCCGACGGCTGGTCCCGGCAGGGCGCCCGGGCGGGCGGCGGCCAGGCCGCGCTCGACGAGGCGCTCGCCGAGATCGAGGCCCTCGCCGCCCTCGCCCACGTGAAGGCCGTCGGGGAGACCGGGCTCGACCACTTCCGGACCGGCCCGGAGGGCATGGCCGCGCAGGAACGCTCCTTCCGCGCCCACATCGAGATCGCCAAGCGGCAGGGCAAGGCCCTCGTCATCCACGACCGCGAGGCCCACGCGGACGTCCTGCGCGTCCTGCGCGAGGAGGGCGCGCCCGAGCGGACCGTCTTCCACTGCTACTCCGGCGACGCCGACATGGCCCGGGAGTGCGCCGCCGCCGGCTACTACATGTCCTTCGCCGGAACCGTGACCTTCAAGAACGCCCAGCCGCTGCGCGACGCGCTGGCGGTGGCCCCGCTGGAACTGGTCCTCGTGGAGACCGACGCCCCCTACCTGACCCCGGCCCCGTACCGCGGACGGCCCAACGCCCCCTACCTGATCCCGCTGACCGTACGGGCGATGGCCGCCGTCCGCGGCATCGACGAGGACGCGATGGCCACGGCTCTGGCCGCGAACACGGCGCGCGCCTTCGACTACTGAGCCGCCCTCCTCCCGACACCCGTTCCCCTTCACCCGTTCGCCACGTTCCGTGACCGTCCGGCTTTGTACCGTGACGGCCGCTCCGCTAGGGTGCCGTGCCCGAAGCAGCCGGACGGACCAGTGGAGCGAGCGTCGTGAGCGATATGGCCTGGCCCCCCGGTGGACGGGACCCCTGGCCCGGGGACGAGGACTCCGGCGGCGGCGTCGTCGGCTGGGCGGAGGCGATGGCCGCCCAGACCGGTCGGGCCGCCGCAGAACCGCCCGAGCCCGCGGACCCGGAGCCCGTGGTGCCCGAGCCCGCGGTGCCCGCCCCGCGGGACGGCGGGCGTACGCGCACTCCCGCCGAGGCCGGGCCCCGGCGCAGGGCCCGCGGCCGGGCCGCCGCCCCACCGCCGCAGCCCCCGGCCACGGGCCGCCGCCGCCGCACCGAGCCGGCCCCACCGCCGGAGGCCTGGGCCGGCGCATCCGCCGAGGCCGCCGCGCCCGCGGGGACCGGGCGCCGCAGGGGCGGCCTCGACACCGTGCCCGCCCCGGCCGGGCCCGCCACCGGCCCCCGCACCCGGCGCCGCGCGAGCGCACCCGCACCGCGCGACAACTGGCGGCGGATCGTGCCGCAGGCCCTGGTCGTCGCCTTCCTCGCGGGCGGCACCACCGCCTTCGTCGCCGCCGACAAGGCCGTACGCCTCACCGTCGACGGGGTCCCGCGGACCCTGCACACCTTCGCCGACGACGTGGACGGACTCCTCGCCGCCCAAGGCCTCGGCGTCGGCCCCCACGACCTCGTCGCCCCCGCCCGCGGCGAGGCCCTCGACGACGGGGACGAGATCGTCGTCCGCTACGGCCGCCCCCTGCGCCTGACCCTCGACGGGGAGCGGCGCGAGGTGTGGACCACGGCCCGCACCGTGGAGGGCGCACTGCGCCAGTTCGGCATCCGCGCCGAGGGCGCCTACCTCTCCGCCCCCCGCACCGCCCCCGTCCCGCGCACCGGACTGGCCCTCGCCGTCCGCACCGAGCGCAGCATCACCTTCATGGCCGACGGCCGCGAGAGCGTCATCCGCACCAACGCCGCCACCGTTCAGGAGGCCCTCGACCAGGCCGGCATCACCCTCCACGGCCAGGACACCACCTCCGTGCCCCCCGGCGCCTTCCCGCGCGACGGCCAGACCGTCACCGTGCTCCGCATCACCGGCACCCGCGAGATCCGCGAGGAACGCATCCCGTACGAGACCGAGAAGGTCAAGGACGCCACCCTCTTCGCCGGCACCGAGGTCGTCGAGCGCTCCGGCCGGCCCGGGGCCCGCAGGGTCACGTACAGCCTGCGCACCGTCAACGGCGTCAGGCAGAAGCCCCGCAAGATCGCCGAGGAGACCGTCCGCGAGCCCGTCACCCAGCTCGTCAAGATCGGCACCAAGCCGCTGCCGAACTCCGTCGCGGGCGCCGACGGCCTCGACTGGGCGGCCCTGGCCCGCTGCGAGTCCGGCGGCCGGCCCTCCGCCACCGACCCCTCGGGGACCTACGGAGGCCTCTACCAGTTCGACGTCCAGACCTGGCAGTCCCTCGGCGGCAGCGGCCGCCCCCAGGACGCGCCGGGCCCGGAACAGACGTACCGTGCCAAGAAGCTCTACGTGCAGCGGGGGGCGAGTCCGTGGCCGCACTGCGGCCGTACCCTTTATCGGTGAGCACAGCAGAGCAGCAGCCCGAGTCCGAGCGGCCCGAGACCTCGTCCGAGGCCTCGCCCGAGGCCACTCCCGCGCCCGAAACCTCTTCCCTCCTCGGCGCGGCCGACATCCGGGAGCTGGCCGCCGTACTCGGCGTGAAGCCGACGAAGCAGAAGGGCCAGAACTTCGTCATCGACGCGAACACGGTGCGCCGCATCGTGCGCACCGCCGAGGTCCGCCCGGACGACGTGGTCGTCGAGGTCGGCCCGGGCCTCGGCTCGCTGACGCTCGCACTGCTCGAAGCCGCCGACCGGGTCGTGGCCGTCGAGATCGACGACATCCTCGCCGCCGCGCTGCCCGCGACCATCGAGGCCCGCATGCCGCAGCGCAAGGACCGCTTCGCGCTGGTCCATTCCGACGCCATGCTCGTCACGGAGCTGCCCGGGCCGGCGCCGACCGCGCTCGTCGCGAACCTGCCGTACAACGTGGCCGTGCCGGTGCTGCTGACCATGCTCGACCGCTTCCCCAGCATCGAGCGGACGCTGGTCATGGTCCAGTCGGAGGTCGCCGACCGGCTCGCGGCCGAGCCCGGCAACAAGGTGTACGGAGTCCCCTCCGTCAAGGCCAACTGGTACGCGGACGTCAAGCGGGCCGGTGCGATCGGCCGGAAGGTCTTCTGGCCCGCGCCGAACGTGGACTCCGGGCTCGTCTCGCTGGTCCGCCGTGCGGAGCCGGTCAAGACCACCGCCTCCAAGGCCGAGGTCTTCGCGGTCGTCGACGCCGCCTTCGCCCAGCGCCGCAAGACCCTGCGCGCCGCGCTGTCCGGCTGGGCCGGATCGGCCGCGGGCGCGGAGGCCGCGCTGGTCGCCGCCGGGATCTCCCCGCAGGCACGCGGAGAGTCCCTCACCGTCGAGGAGTTCGCGGCGATCGCCGAGCACAAGCCGGCCGCGGAAAGGCCCGCGCTGTGAGCGACGCGGTCACCGTACGGGTCCCCGCGAAGGTCAACGTCCAGCTCGCGGTGGGCGCCGCGCGGCCGGACGGCTTCCACGACCTGGCCAACGTCTTCCTGGCCGTGTCCCTGTACGACGAGGTCACGGCGACGCCCTGCGAGACCCTGAAGGTCACCTGCGCGGGCCCGGACGCGGACAAGGTCCCCCTGGACCGCACCAACCTCGCCGCCCGGGCCGCGGAGATCCTGGCGGCCCGGGGCGGCCTGACCCCCTCGGTCCACCTCCACATCGACAAGCGCATCCCGGTGGCGGGCGGCATGGCCGGCGGCAGCGCCGACGGCGCGGCGGCGCTCCTCGCCTGTGACGCGCTGTGGGGCCTGGACACCCCGCGCGAGGAGCTCCTGGCGATCTGCGCCGAGCTGGGCAGCGACGTCCCGTTCAGCCTGGTCGGCGGGGCGGCGCTCGGCACCGGCCGCGGGGAGATCCTGACCCCGGTGGCCGCGGGAACCTTCCACTGGGTGTTCGCGGTCGCCGACGGCGGCCTGTCCACCCCGGCGGTGTTCCGCGAGTTCGACCGCCTCACCGCGGAGGCGGAGGTCCCCGTCCCGGAGGCCTCCCCGGCGCTGCTGGCCGCCCTGGCCTCCGGCGACCCGGACGCGCTGGCCGCGACCCTGGCCAACGACCTCCAGCCCGCGGCCCTGTCCCTGCGCCCGCAGCTCGCCGACACCCTGGCCGCGGGGACGGACGCCGGAGCCCTGGCCGCCCTGGTCTCCGGCTCGGGCCCGACGACGGCCTTCCTGGTCCGCGACGCCGCATCGGCGGCCAAGGTGGCGGCGGCCCTCGAAGCCTCCGCGACCTGCCGCAGCACCCACGTGGCGAGCAGCCCGGCCCCGGGCGCGACGGTCCTGCCGGCCTGAGTCCGCCGCGGGACCGGTGGGGCCTGCCGGGCCCGTGGGCCCGGTGTCACCCTTCGGTCCGCAGAGCTCACCGGATCGGCCCACAAGACCTCCGCCATCGGATGCACGGACGGTCACCGTGTGATGAAAGCCGCCGACACGCGGCCGTCCGCCCGCCGTGATCGCCCTGGTACTCGGCGGGCGGCTCCCGGTGGAACGGTCCGGCACTTCGCGGAGGGTTAGGCTGAGGGGCTGATCCACACCCCTTCCCTGGAGCGCTCCTGATGGCCGTCAACCTGGTCAATGTCGAGGCAGTCAGCAAGGTGTACGGCACCCGTACCCTGCTCGACGGCATCTCCCTCGGCGTATCCGAGGGGGACCGGATCGGCGTCGTCGGCCGCAACGGCGACGGCAAGACCACCCTCATCCGCATGCTCGCCAAGCTGGAGGAGCCCGACAGCGGTCGGGTCACCCAGAACAGCGGCCTGCAGATGGGCGTGCTCACCCAGCACGACTCGCTCGATCCCAAGGCCACCGTCCGGCACGAGATCATCGGGGACATGGCCGACCACGAGTGGGCCGGCAGCTCCAAGATCCGCGACGTGCTGACCGGACTCTTCGGCGGCCTCGACCTGCCCGGCTTCGGACAGGGCCTCGACACCGTCATCGGCCCGCTCTCCGGCGGCGAGCGCCGGCGCATCGCGCTGGCCAAGCTGCTCATCGCCGACCAGGACCTCCTCGTACTCGACGAGCCCACCAACCACCTCGACGTCGAGGGCATCTCCTGGCTCGCCAAGCACCTCCAGGAGCGCCGCTCCGCGCTCGTCTGCGTCACCCACGACCGCTGGTTCCTGGACCAGGTCTGCACCCGCATGTGGGACGTCCAGCGCGGTGACGTCCACGAGTACGAGGGCGGCTACAGCGACTACGTCTTCGCCCGCGCCGAGCGCGACCGCATCGCCGCGACGGAGGAGTCCAAGCGGCAGAACCTGATGCGCAAGGAGCTGGCCTGGCTGCGCCGCGGCGCCCCGGCCCGCACCTCCAAGCCGCGCTACCGCATCGAGGCCGCCAACGAGCTGATCGCCGACGTGCCGCCGCCGCGCGACAAGTCCGAGCTGATGAAGTTCGCCAACGCCCGCCTCGGCAAGACCGTGTTCGACCTCGAGGACGTCACCGTCCAGGCCGGACCCAAGACCCTGCTCAAGCACCTCACCTGGCACCTGGGCCCCGGCGACCGCGTCGGCCTCGTCGGCGTCAACGGCGCCGGCAAGACCTCCCTGCTGCGCGCCCTCGGCGAGGCCGCCCGCACCCAGGGCGAGGTCCAGCCGGCCGCCGGCACCGTGACCGTCGGCAAGACCGTCAAGCTGGCCTACCTCTCCCAGGAGGTCGGCGAGCTCGACCCGTCCCTGCGGGTCCTGGAGGCCGTCCAGCGCGTCCGCGACCGAGTGGACCTCGGCAAGGGCCGCGAGATGACGGCGGGCCAGCTGTGCGAGCAGTTCGGCTTCACCAAGGAGAAGCAGTGGACACCCGTCGGCGACCTCTCCGGCGGTGAGCGCCGCCGGCTGCAGATCCTGCGCCTGCTGATGGACGAGCCCAACGTCCTGTTCCTCGACGAGCCCACCAACGACCTCGACATCGAGACCCTGACCCAGCTGGAGGACCTCCTCGACGGCTGGCCCGGCTCGATGATCGTGATCTCCCACGACCGGTTCTTCATCGAGCGCACCACCGACACGGTGATGGCCCTGCTCGGCGACGCGAGCCTGCGGATGCTGCCGCGCGGCCTGGACGAGTACCTGGAGCGCCGCCGGCGGATGATCGAGGCGGCCTCCCCGGCGCCCGCCCCGGCCGCCGCCGCCAAGTCCTCGGCCTCCGGGGACGCGCGCGCCGCCAAGAAGGAGCTGCAGAAGATCGAGCGGCAGCTCAACAAGATGTCGGACCGCGAGAGCAATCTGCACGCCCAGATCGCGGAGAACTCCACCGACTTCGACAAGGTCGCCAAGCTCGACGCGGAACTGCGCGAACTCATCTCGGACCGGGACGAGTTGGAGATGCGCTGGCTGGAGCTGGCCGAGGAGGCGTAAGTTCCGGGGCCCTCGCCCCAACTGGCCGGATAACGACGGCATCACGGGCCGGTCCTCCCTTGGGTACAGGGGGAGGACCGGCCCGCCGCAGTCCGACCCGTCAGTGATAGAAAGGTCATCCTCCGACCACCCGAAGCCGAAGGTATGCGCTGATGACCGAGCCGCCCCAGCCGCCGAACCAGCCGCCGACACCTTCCGGTTACGGCCACTTGCCCGGCCCGCCCCAGTCCGGTTCCGGCTTTCCGCCGCAAGGCGAGAACCCGTACGCCCAGCAGCCCCAGCCGCAGCAGCCCCAGCAGCAGGGTCCGTACGGCCAGCAGCCGCCCGGCGGCTACGGTTTCCCGCCGCCCCCGAACATGCCGCCCACCGCTCCCGGCATGTCTCCGGCGCAGCCCGCCAAGCCGAACAAGAAGCTCGCCGTGATCCTCGCGGCCTCCGTCGCCGGCGTGCTCGTTCTGGGCGCCGGCGGCTACTTCGTCCTCGCGGGCGACGGCAAGGGCAAGGACAAGGTCATCGGGCAGGACATCACGCCGCCGCCCACCGACGACAAGGCCTCGCCCTCCGCCTCCGTGGACAAGGGCGACGGCAGCGGCAACGGCAGCGGCGACAAGGAAGACTTCAACGCCGGCCGCAAGCAGGGCGAGGACAAGGTCCTCTGGTTCAAGACCAGCAAGATCGACGGCCCCGGCAGCGGCGTCGACTCCAAGGGTCAGTGGATCGTCGGCGACACCGTCGTCAAAACCGTGTGGAAGTCGGTCACGGGCTACGGCATCGCCGACGGCAAGGAGAAGTGGACCCTCACCCTCCCCGCCGTGATCTGCGGAGTCGCCGGCGGCCAGACCGCGGACGGCAAGACCGTCGTCATGTACAAGAACGGCGAGTCCGACAGCGCCACCTGCGACCAGATGCGGATGATCGACCTCAAGAACGGCAAGGAGGGGTGGTCGCACGAGGTGCCGAAGGAAGGCCTCTTCGACATCTTCACCAACCCCGACCTCGCGCTCGCCGGGGACTCCCTGGTCGTCAACCGGATGGGCATGACCAGCGTCTTCAAGGTCAGCACCGGGGACAAGCTCTTCGACAACAAGAGGGCCGAGGGCTGCCAGCCCGGCGACTTCGTCGCCATGAACAACAAGATGATCGCCATCGCGACCTGCCAGGACGCCGACAAGACCGTCCAGGTCATGGACGCGGACCCGGTCACCGGCAAGAGCACCTGGACCTACAGCCTCCCCAAGGGCGTCCAGGTCAAGAGCGTCTACTCGCTGGACCCGATCGTCCTCGACCTCGGCAACGAGAAGAAGGAACGCTCCATCGTGGTCCTGGGGCCCGACGGCAAGCAGCGCACCACCGTCTCCGGCGAGGGCCAGTTCCCCGTCGGCTGCGGCGGCCTCTTCAACCGGTCCCTGCAGGGCTGCGGCTCCTCGCGGGTCGACGCCAACACCCTTTACCTGCCGACCTCGCCCGAAGCGGGCAAGGCCAACGAGATCGTCGCCTTCGACCTCGGCAGCGGCAAGGAGAAGTGGCGCACCCCGGCCGGCGACGGCCGCACCATCGTCCCGCTCAAGGCGGCCGGCGGCCAACTGTTCTTCTACCGCAAGGCGGAGGCCGACAAGGGCGGCGAGGTCCTGACGGTCCCGGCCGCCGGCGGCACGCCCACCGCGGTCCTGCGCAACCCTTCCGGCCCCGCGTCCGCCGTGGAGAGCTCCTTCTACACCCCGGTCATCGACTACGTGGACGGCCGGATGTTCCTCTCGGCCGACCACCTGCAAGCGCAGAACAAGGACGAGAAGTTCCTGATGGTCTTCGGCAAGTGAGCGCTCCCCCTGAAGGCCGCGTTTCCCACGCAAGGAGATCCAGATGAGTACCCCGCCGCCCCCCAGCCAGCCGCCGTCCGGCGGTTTCGGCGCGCCCCAGGAGCCCCAGCCGGGCGCCTTCGGCGCGCCCCCGCCGGTGCCGCCCACGGCGCCCGCCAAGCCGGCACAGCCCCCGCAGCCGCCGGCCCAGCCGCCGACGGTCCCCGCCGGGCCGCCGGCCGCCCCCGAAACCCCGGCCGCCCCCGCGACCCCGGCCACCGTGCCCTCGGCCCCCGCGGCCGCGCCCTCGCCCGCGAGCCCCGCGGGTGAGCCCGGTTACGGCTATCCGCAGGCGGGCTACGGCTACCCGCAGCAGCAGCCGCAGCCCGTCACCACGCCCATGTACGCGGCCCAGACCCCGGCCGCGACGGGCTCCGGCGGCAATGACGTACGCACCCAGCTGATGATCGTCGGCGCGGCCCTCCTGGCCATCGTCCTCATCGTCGGCGGCGGCTTCTGGTACGTCTCCGGCGACGAGGAGGGCGACGGCAAGCAGCCCGTCGCCGACGGCAGCGCGAGCCCGAGCACCGGCGGCGACAAGCCCGGTACCGAGAAGGTGCCGACGAAGACCAAGTCGAAGACGCTGGTCAACGTCCCGATGCCGGACTCGCCCGAGATCATCCGGATCGACGGCTCCTGGCTCACGGACACCACGTACGTGAAGTCCGACGTGGGCAAGGTCGTCGGCTACAAGCTGACCGACGGCTCCAAGGCCTGGGAGACCCCGCTCAAGGGCAACATCTGCGGAGCCAGCCGCTACGCCTCCGACAACAAGGCGGCGATCCTCTTCGACGAGGCCATGCCGACGCCGGAGAAGAAGTACCAGCCGTGCAACCAGGTCGGCGTCATCGACCTGATCAGCGGCAAGCTCCTGTGGTCCGCCACCTCCACGTCCCAGACCGGCGGCGACAAGCCGGTCAAGTTCGGCGAGGTCACCGTCAGCGGCCAGACCGTCGCCGCGGGCGGCACGGACGGCGGCGCCGCCTGGAACCTCGCCGACGGCAAGGTCCTGTGGTCGCCCAAGACCGACGCCGAGGGCTGCGAAGACCTCGGCTACGGCGGCGGCCCGGCCCTCGCCGCGATCCGCCGGTGCGGCAAGAGCTCGAGCTACACCCTGTACGCCCAGGCCCTCGACCCGGTCACGGGCGCGCCGAAGTTCTCGTACAAGCTCGCCGCGGGCCTGGAGTTCGCCCAGATCGTCTCGACCAAGCCGCTGATCGTCGCGGCGAACGTCAACAGGACCGCCAAGAACGCCACGGGCGTCAGCGACCTCTTCGTCCTCGACGACGCGGGCCAGCTCAAGACGCGCATCCCGCTCACCGCGGGCAACTACCTGCCCGAGTGCGGGGCCACCGAGGTCGAGGACTGCGCCCTCATGATCGTCGGCAACGGCAAGCTCTACCTGCCGACCGAGGAGCACCAGGGCGCCGCGGGCTCGGTCGGGCGCACCAACGAGATCGTCTCCTTCGACCTCGAGACCGGCAAGCAGACCACCGACCGCGCCGACGCCGGCGAGCGCTTCAAGATGTACCCGCTGCGCATGGACGGGTCGAACCTCATCGCCTACAAGTACCCGCCCTACGACGCCGGCGGCCAGGTCGTCTCCATCGACACCAAGACGATGAAGGAGACCGTGCTCATGCAGAACCCGGCGACCAAGGAATCGCAGCGCGCCGAGACCCAGTACCTGCCGGACAGCCACGAGTACCGCTACGCCAACGGGAAGCTCTTCATCGCCCGCACGTCGGTGAGCAGCAAGTCCTCCGTGGCCACCGACCCGTACTACTCGTTCGTCTCCTTCACGACGGGCTGACCCGGCGGCGCAACCGCCCAGAAGCACCCGAAGCCCCCGGAAGGTCCTTCCTTCCGGGGGCTTCTGCGCGGTAACCGCACCGCGCCGTCGAACAAGCGTGTAGCTTGCCGGGGCAGAAGGGTGGGGGGTGGGTTGCGATGGGCGTACGGGTCATGGTGGTCGACGAGCACCGGCTGCTGGCCGAGGCGCTCGCCTCGGCCCTGAAACTGCGCGGCCACCGGGTCCTGGCGGCCGCCGCCCCGGCCGCGGGCGCCGCCGAGCTGGTCATCAGCCGCGCCCCCGAGGTCTGCCTGCTGGGCACCGCCACGCCCGCCGAACCCGGGGTCTTCGAGCCGATCGTCCGGATCAAGCGGGAGCGCCCGCAGATCGCCGTGGTCGTCCTCGGCCCGGTGCCGAACCCGCGCGGCATCGCCGCGGCCTTCGCCGCCGGAGCCTGCGGCTACGTACGCCACGACGAGCGCATCGAGGGCGTGGAGCGGGCCCTGGCCAAGGCGCGCGCCGGGGAAGTCGCCATCGCCCCGCAGCTGTTGCAGGGTGCCTTCGCGGAACTCCTCAACCCCGCCACCCAGCCCGACGACGAGGGCAGCCGGCTCCTGCGGCTGCTCACCCCGCGCGAGGTGGAGGTGCTGGTGCGGGTCGCCGAGGGCGAGGACACCCGGCTCATCGCCGCGGGCATGGCCATCGCGCCGAGCACCGCGCGCACGCACGTCCAGCGGGTGCTGATGAAGCTCGGTGTGGGCTCGCGGCTGGAGGCGGCCGCGCTGGCCGCCCGTACCGGCCTGCTGGAGCGGGCAGGACTGCCCTCGTCGGGGTCCGCTTCGTCCTGATCCGTACCCCGGATTTCCTCGGAGCGCCCTGATCCGGTAAGCCGGTCACCAGCACGCGACGCATCGCGCGTGCGTCATCGCGCGAGAGGCAGCAGCAACGTGGGCACGACGGCATCTTCGAAGTACCTGGTCACCGGTGGCGCCGGATACGTGGGCAGCGTGGTCGCGGCCCACCTCCTGGAAGCGGGCCACGAGGTGGTCGTCCTGGACGACCTCTCCACCGGTTTCCGCGAGGGGGTCCCGGCCGGCGCCGAGTTCATCGAGGGCCGCATCCAGGACGCCGCCCGGTACCTGGACTCCTCTTTCGACGGGGTCCTGCACTTCGCGGCCTCCTCGCAGGTCGGCGAGTCGGTGGCGAACCCCGGCAAGTACTGGGAGAACAACGTCGGCGGCAGCATGGCCCTGCTGGCCGCCATGCGCGGTGCGGGCGTGCGCAAGCTGGTGTTCTCCTCCACCGCCGCCACCTACGGCGAGCCGGTCGGCGGCCCGCTGACCGAGTCCTCGGTCACCGCGCCGACCAACCCCTACGGGGCCACGAAGCTCGCCGTCGACCACATGATCACGGGGGAGTGCGCGGCGCACGGCCTCGCGGCGGTCTCGCTGCGCTACTTCAACGTGGCCGGCGCCTACGGGGAGTTCGGCGAGCGCCACGACCCCGAGAGCCACCTGATCCCGCTGGTGCTGCAAGTGGCCCTCGGTGAGCGGGAGGCGATCTCGGTCTTCGGCGAGGACTACCCCACCCCGGACGGCACCTGCGTGCGGGACTACATCCACGTCGCCGACCTGGCGCAGGCCCACCTGGCCGCGCTGCGCACCGCGCAGGAGGGCGAGCACCTGGTGTGCAACCTCGGCAACGGCAACGGGTTCTCGGTCCGCGAGGTCATCGAGACCGTCCGCAAGGTCACCGGCGAGGAGATCCCCGAGGTCGTCGCCCCGCGCCGGGCCGGCGACCCGGCCGTGCTCGTCGCCTCGGCGCGCACGGCGCACGAGCGCCTCGGCTGGACCCCGGAGCGCTCCGACCTCACGGGGATCGTGACGGACGCCTGGAACTTCACCCGCGACCTGCGCGCCCGTACCAGCTGAACGCGGCCGTCCCGGCGACCGGTACGGACGTCGCGCCCCCGCACCACCCGGTGC
>NZ_JBSGXB010000159.1:0-4077 GCF_053609185.1 Streptomyces sp. NPDC054956
GCCCCTGGGGCTCCGCCCCGGACCCCGCGCCTCAAACGCCGGCGGGGCTGGAATTGCCCTCCGGGCAATCCAGCCCGCCAGCGGCGCGCGTGCGGGCCGACGCCGGCCAGAATCCAGCCCCGCCGGCGATTGAGGCGATCTTTTCAGTCCCGCCCGGCGCACGTGCGGGCCGGCACCGGCCAAATGCAGCCCCGCCGGCGTTTGAGGCGCGGGGTCCGGGGCTGGCCCCCGTGCAGCGGCGCCGCGCGCGGCAACGGGGGCGGGGCGGAGCGCCCGAGGGGCCGCGGGGTCCGGGGCGGAGCTCCGGGGAACGGGCGAAGGGCGGGTAGGGGACTCCGCCCCGCGCAGCGGCGCCCCCGCAGCCCGGCCCGGGCTGCCCCACGGACGGAGTCCGGCGCAGCGGCGCGAAGCCGGGAAGGCCGCCGGCGCCGGGGCGTGCGAGCGGCACGGGAAAGACTCAAACGCGGGGCGGGCGGGCCTCGTACGGGGTGGAAAGGACCACCGTCGTGCGGGTGGACACGTGCGCCAGGGCCCGCAGCCGGCCCAGGAGGTCCTCCAGCTCCAGCGGGGTCGCCACGCGGACCTTGAGGATGTAGTTCTCGTCGCCCGCGACGCTGTGGCAGGCCTCGATCTCCGGAACCCCGGCCAGCCGCTCGGCGATGTCGTCCGGCGCGCTCGGGTCGAAGGGCTTCACGGAGATGAAGGCCGTCAGCGGCAGCCCGACGGCCTCGGGGTCGACCACGGCGGCATAGCCGCGGATGACCCCGCGCTGTTCCAGACGGCGTACTCGCTGATGGACCGCCGACGTGGACAGTCCGGTGGCCTTGCCCAGATCCGTGTAGCTCATCCGCCCGTCCCGCACGAGCAGATCAACGATCTGGCGGTCCAGCTCCTCCATTGCGCTCATAGCCGCACAACCTACGGCCCCGGACCGCCTCCGGCACAGCGGTGTCCACGGATTGAGGCGGCATCTGCGCCGGGCATGTGACCAAGGCCACAAGCGTATGCGGGCGTACGGCGGCCGGAAGTGGTTACTCGTGCCGCGTGGCGGGAAGTGTTTGCGGTGGCCGTGGCCGAAGAACCTGCCCGCCCGGCCCACCCAAGGGGGAGTACATCCATGCTGAACACCAAGCGCGCCGGTCGCATCGAACCGGAGCCCCTGGAATCCGTCGAGGGCGACTACGCCGACGACGACGAATACCTCGAATACACCGAGGGGTTCGAGATCCACCACGCGACCTGCCCCGACTGCGGACAGTCGATCGCCCTCGTCGCGGACGAGGAGTTCCTGCCGCAGCACGCCCTCTGCCTGACCCCGTGGAACCCCTTCGGGCTCACGGTGTGCGCGGGCACGGGACGCCCCGCCTCCGACGCGCTGCCCACCCTCGGTTTCGCCTCCGACGAGGCCCAGGAGCTGGAGCCCGTCGTGCACCTGGCGCTGCCGCAGGGGCTGGACTGGCGGACGCAGCCCTTCTCGCACGTCGGCGGCCCCGGCTCGCGTCCGGTACGGATGCCCGCCCCCGCGGTGCTGCCGCAGATGCGGCAGCACGCGCAGGCGGCCTGAGCGGACTACCAGTACGTCCCCTGCACCATGGCGGCCAGGCTGGCGTGGTGCAGGATCAGGCTGTCCGGATCGGCCGGGACCTCCACCTCCCCGAAGTGCGCCTGCCGGTAGGCGATGCGCAGCATCACGATCCCGTGCCGCAGGGCGGCGTACAGCGTGTGGAACTCCATGTCCCGCGGGGTGTGCCCGGTGAGCTGCGCGTAGCGTCGCTCGATGTCCTCGCGGCGCAGGAACTCCGGCAGGCCCGGTTGGCCGAAACCGACGGTCAGGTCCTGGAAGAAGCGGTGGAGGTAGACGGTCCAGCCGAGGTCGACCTCGCGCGGGGCGCAGGCCGCCATCTCCCAGTCGAGTACAGCGACGGGTTCAAATCCGTCCGCCTCGTAGATGACGTTGCCGATGCGCGCGTCACCCCAGTTGAGGACGGCCGGGCCGCCCTCGTCGGCCGGCCAGAGCTCCTCCAGCCGGTCGAAGGCCCGCTCCAGCAGCGGGGACCGGGACTTTCCGGCCACCACCCAGTGGTAGTAGGCGCGTTGGGCCTCGACGTGCCGACGCAGCGGGCTGCCCTCCCCCTCCGGCAGGAGGAACTCGGCTTCCCCGGGCGGGAACTGGTCGTGCAGCCGGGCCAGTAGCGCGATGCTCGACTCCTGGAGCGCGGCGCGTTGGGCGTCGGTCGCGGCGTGCAGCCAGTTGCCCTCGTACGTGTAGGGCATCACGTCGGGCGGTACGCGGCCTTCGGCGCGGGCCATGACGAAGAACGGGGCCCCGAGCGGCCCGGGGTCCTCTTCCAGCCACTGCACGCGCGGGACGGGCAGGTCGGTGTGGGCGGCGACCAGGCTCATCACGCGGTGCTGGCGGGGCATGTCGTACGACGGGAAGACGGTGTAGGCGGCCGGATCGGCGGCGAGGCGCAGCGCGCAGGCGTGGATCGGGGCGTCGGGGTGCTCTATGTCGAAGAGCAGGGTCTCGCTGGACATCCCGTTGGAGCCGGGGACGGAGATGTTGGTGATCTTCGCGCCGGGGAGTTCGGCGTCGAGCCAGGCGGCGAGGCGCCGGCCGAGTTCCTCTGGTTCGCGGGTGGAAGTGCGGGGGCGTGGTGCCGGTCCTGCCATGTGGATACCCCTTTTCTGCTCTGGCCTGACTGTCCCTGCTGTGCTGTCCCTGCTGTGCTGTCCCTGCTGTCCCTGCTGTCCCTGCTGTCCCTACTGGGCCACGGAGCCGTAGTCGGTGAACCCGCTCGGGTCGTGGCGGCCGAAGCTGCCGTGCTCGAAGATCCCGTAGCCGGTGCGGCCTTCGAGGGTGAAGCGGGCGGAGTGGTCCGTGACCCCGAAGGCGGCCATGGGGTGGGCGGCGGGGTCGGACAGGTCGTACACGCGGCGGTCGGTCCAGCCGCGGCCCTGCCAGCTGCCGTGCTGCCAGTCGGAGGCGGGCGGGTAGCCGGCGCCGACGGCCAGCGGGGAGGAGTTCAGGATCTCCACGCCGAGTTCGAGGGGCTTGCGTCCGGCCGGGTCGGTGAGGTGGACGACGGCGGTCTCGGGGTGGCGGCTGCCGGGGCGGTAGCGGATGTCGGTGTGCGGCCAGCCGAGCTGGACGTCGCCGAGACCGCTGCCCTCGGGGAAGACCTGGACGGCCTCGCTGAGGTTGCGGTGGCCGTCGGCGTCCTCCTGGGCGATGACCATCAGGAACCGGTCCTCGAACCGGACGGGTATCCAGAGCCAGTGGAACCCCTCGGGCCGGTACTCCTCGGCGGCCCGGCCGCCGTCCTCGCCGGGGATCGGACGCACGCCCCAGCTGCGGTCGCGGGTACCGGTCCACTCGGCGGCGTCGAGGACGAACTCCTCGCCCTTGGCGCGGATCGTGCCGGTGACGTTGCCGGCCTGGACGAACCGCCGGCCCTCGAGCATGAGCCGGTCGCCCCGGCGCTGGGTGTGGTGGGGCTCCCAGACGGCGGGGAACTCGGCGGTCCAGGTGATGTCGTACGAGAGCCCGTCGGGGTCGTCGGGGTCGGCGGCGCAGGTGAGGGTGATCCGCTTCAGGGGTTCGTCGACGGTGATCCGGAGCGGGCCGACGGAGAGGTTCATCCGGTCGTCGGTGAGCGCGTCGGAGGCGCGGACGGCGAGGAGTTCGTCTCCGAGGCGGAGCGTCGCGTAGGCATCGATGACGCCGGCGTTGGGGTAGACACCGAGTCCGAGGATGAGGACGGCGCGGCCGGCGTGGTCGAAGACGTGGAAGATGCAGCGGTCGTAGGCGTTGCGGTCACCGGTGACGAGGTGCTTCATCGACAACGGGGCCTGGTGGATGGGGTATTCGTCGAGCGATACGGGCCGGTCGGCGGGCATGGCGAACCTCCGGGGACGGGTGCGCGGGACGGCACCTCGGGCGGAAATGACGGTACGTCAGATAGCCGGGTGTGGGCCAGAGTTGTGGCACGGACTGTCAGGTCGACACGTCGTGCGAGTGGGTGGGCCCACGGGGGGCGGGGCGGGTCGGCGGGGCCGCCGGGCGGCACCGGGGGG
>NZ_JBSGXB010000159.1:4087-17088 GCF_053609185.1 Streptomyces sp. NPDC054956
GGGGGTGGGGTGGGGTGTGTGGGGGGGGGTGGGGGGGGGGTTTGCGGGGGGGCTCGGGGGGGGGGGGGGGGGCCGGGGGGGGGGGGGGGGGGGCCCGGGGGGGGGGGGGGGGGGGGGGGGGGGCCGCCGGGCGGCACCGGGGGGCTCCGGTTGGCCCGGACAGGCCGCAGGCCGGGCCGGGGCCGCAGGCCCGGACAGGCCACAATCCGGGAGGGGCGGACGAGCGTCGGGGCCGGGCCCTGTCCGGACCGAACGCCGGACCAGGGGGCCGGTCTGCAGGTCGCGGGTCGGGCCGCAGGCCGGGGACCGAGGCTGGGGCCGCGGGTCGGGGCTGGGAGCCGGGGCCCCGAGACCGGCTGGGCCCGGGGGCAGAGGAAGACCGGAGGCTGAAGGCGAGGGCCCGATCCAGGGGCCGGGGTAGACCCGAGGGTAGGAACCCGGCGCCGGGGCAGGAACCCGGGACCGGGGACCGGGGCCAGGGGGCCGCAGGCCGGGGACCGGGACTGGGGCCGTGGGTCGAGGCAAGGAGCCGGGGCTCCGAGCCCGGCTGGGGCCAGCGGGAGGCCGGAGGCCTGGAACCCGGGGGTCGGGGTGGGCTCCATGGCTGGTCAGGGGGCGGGCCGTGGTCGAGGGTCGGGCGGCGGGCTGCTGAAGGGTCGAACGGATGGGCGGGGTTACCCGTGGGTCCGGTGGCGCGTTGGCCCGGCATGACCACGATGGAGACTTCCACGCCGAAGGTGGGGCGCCGCCGACGGGCACCGGCAGCAGGGCACGGAGAATCGGTTCAGCTCGCCCCCGACCCGCCCATCTACAGCGCGCTGCTCACCCGCTGGACCGAGGACGGCCGTACCGTACCGGGGCGGCGCGATCCCGAGTGGTCCAAGATCGCGTCCTCCCCCATCTGGCCGAGCGGCCCCCTCTTCGGCGGCTGACCTCCCCGGGGGAGGCGGGCAGGGGCGGAGCGGTGCGAGCCGTCCCACTCACCGTCCTGGCAGTCCGGTCGCGGCGACCCGGAAGCCCCGGCACCATCCGTCCAGGGCCCGAACAGACCGGTCGCCGGGTGCCGTCCAGCCAGGAACCCCGTCGCGAGCCGTCCCGCCCAGAGCCCGGGCAGACCGTCCGCCGTCCGCCGTCCGCCGTCCAGCCAGGAACCCTGTCGCGAGCGGTCCCGCCCAGAGCGCAAGCAGACCAGCCGACCTCGGGGGAAGCTCCGGCGCGATCCGCCCCGATCAGAGCCCCGATCGGCCCGTCGGCCGCCCGCTGGAACTCCTGCGCGAGCCGTCCCGCTCGCAGCTCGAGCAGCCGGGCCGCCGTCGGCCGGAAGCCTGGGCACGCGCCGACCCGCTCACAGTCCGAGCAGACCGTCCGCCAGAAGCCCGGGGCGAGCGGCCCCGCCCGGAGCCCGAGCAGCCGGCCGCCGGCCGCTGTCCGCCGGAAACCCCGGCGCGAGCGGTCCCGCTCGCAGCCCGAGCCGACCGGCCGCCAGCCGACGGGAGCCGACTCGTCCAGAGGTCAAGCAGCCCGGCCGGCGTCGGGCGGAAGCCTCTCCCGGAGCCGACCCGTTCAGAGGCCGAGCAGGCCCGCCGTCGTCGGGCGGAAGCCGCAGGTGGCGTAGAAGTCGGCCAGGTGTGGCTCGTAGTCCACGTGGAGCCATTGCGCGCCCGCGTCGCGGGCCTTCTCGGCGGCCTCGCGGACCAGGCGTACGCCTAGGCCCTGTCGGCGCTCGTCCGGGTGGACCGTGGTGTCCAGGACGAAGGCGTGCGCGCCCCCGTCCCAGGCCACGTTCACGTAGCCCACGAGCCGTCCGTCGCGGCGGGCCGCGATCCAGGTCAGGCTGCGCTCCAGGACCGGCGCGAAGGACGTGTCCCGGTGTCCGGGCCAGGCGGCGGCGAACAGGCCGTTCAGTTCGGCGTCGGACAAGGCCTCGCGTGCGGTCAGCTTCATCTGGGCCGTCCATCTCCTTCGGGCCGTGAGAGTGGGGGTGGGAGTGGGGAGTTGGGGAGTGGGGAGTGCGACGTCCCATCCTGCGGCCGGGAAGGTCTGCCTGGTCGCGGCCTCCCGTGCGTTGTCTCCCCCGGAGAGTGGAGGGAGGGGCCCCGGGAGGGGGGCGTGCGGAGCGTGTTCGCATGCCCGTGCCGGCCGGCAACGGCGGGGCAGCTCTCGGCGGTGGGCCAGCGCGAGGTGCCCCGGCGGGCGCCCCCGCCCCGTGGGCCGTGCCGGGCGCGATGGCGGGCGGGATCGGGGCGGACGGGTGTGCTTCCGCGCCGTGTGTGCCGTCGCTCGGCTTGCTGCCGCATCCGCCGGGTGCCGGGCGCACCCCGGGCGATGCGGCGAGCGGCCGGACCCGGCCGCGCGGAGGCGGGGCCCGCCTCCGCGTGGTCGGTCAGCGGGATTCGGGGCCCGCCAGGTGGCGGGCGATCACCATGCGCTGGATCTGGTTCGTGCCCTCGACGATCTGGAGGACCTTCGCCTCGCGCATCAGCCGCTCGACCGGGAAGTCCGCCGTGTAGCCGTAGCCGCCGAGCACCTGCACCGCGTCCGTCGTGACGGCCATCGCCGCGTCGGTGCAGAAGAGCTTGGCCATCGCCGCCTGCCGGGAGAACGGCTTGCCCGCGTCCCGCAGTCGCGCCGCCGCCAGGTACAGCGCGCGGCCCGCCTCGATCTTCGTCGCCATGTCGGCCAGCATGAACCGCAGGCCCTGGAAGTCCGCGATGGGGTGCCCGAACTGCTTGCGGTCCAGGGCGTAGACCAGGGCCTCGTCCAGCGCGGCCTGGGCCACGCCGATCGCGCAGGCCGCGATGCCGAGGCGGCCCGCGTCCAGGGCCGCCAGGGCGATGGTGAAGCCCTGGCCCTCCTCGCCGATGCGGCGGGTGTCGGGGACCCGTACGCCGTCGAAGTGCAGCTGGGCGGTGGGCGAGCCCTTCATGCCCATCTTCTTCTCCGGAACGGCGGCCGTCAGGCCTGCGGCGTCGCCCGGCACCAGGAAGGCGGTGATGCCCTTTGGGCCGTCCACGCCCGTGCGGGCCAGCACCGTGTAGAAGTCGGCCACCCCGCCGTGGGTGATCCAGGCCTTGGTGCCGTCGATGATCCAGTCGTCGCCGTCGCGGACCGCCCTGGTGGTCAGCGAGGCCGCGTCCGAACCGGCGCCCGGCTCCGAGAGGCAGTACGCGCCGAGCAGGCCGCCGCCGAGCATCCCGGGCAGGTGGGCGCCCTGCTGCTCCTTGGTTCCGTATCCGGCCAGGCCGTGGCAGGCCAGCGAGTGCACGCTGACACCGAGTCCCACGGTCAGCCGGGCCGCGGCCAGCTCCTCCAGCACCTGGAGGTAGACCTCGTACGGCTGGTCGCCGCCGCCGAACTCGTCGGCGTACGGGAGGCCGAGCAGGCCGGACTCGGAGAGGAGGGTGAAGACCTCGCGCGGGAAGCGGCCGGCGTCCTCCTCCTCGGCGGCCCGGGGGCGGATCTCACGCTGCGCGATCTCGCGTACGAGTGCGAGCAGGTCGCGGGACTCCTCGGTGGGCAGCTGTCGTTCCACCGGCTGCTGCGCGCGGTCGGTCATGGCGGCGCTCTCCTCACTCGTCAAGCACGGGGCGGCGCGTGAGGGTGGTACGCGACGCCGGGTCTCGGGGCTCACAGCCGATGGTGCCCTCCCGGATCGCGGGAAGGACCAGTTCAAGGGGCTGCGGCGGTTGAGTATGCCCGATCAGGGGCTTCCCGTCACGGGTACGAGATCGTCCTCGGGGGCGGGCGGGGCCGGGCACTCGGGGACGAACTCCTCGATCACCGTCAGCGTCGCGCGCAGCGTGCGTACGAGCAGGGCTCCGACCTCGTCCCGGCCGGGACGGCCGACGGCCTCCGGCACGCCCACCGGCACGCCCGCCACACCCATCTCACCCGCCACACTCGTCGCACCGCCCGTAGCCGTACCGCCCGCCGGCTCCTCCGGCGAGCCGATCCACTCGAGCGTGCTGCCCTCGACCCCCGACAGCCAGCCGACCAGCGCCAGCCGGGCCAGCGGCGGGAGGGACCGGCGGCCGTACGCGCCCTCGGCGATGGTCGCGACCAGTTCCTCGCGCACCGCGTCGCGGATGGCGAGGACCTCCGAGTCGGAGCCGACGCCGCCGGTGACGATGGTGCGGTAGGCGGCCTGGTGGTGTTCGGCGTAGTGCAGGTAGCCGTCGATGGTCGTGCGCACGCGCTCGGCCGCGGGCGCCCCGTCCTCGGCGGCGGCGCGGGCGACGAGCTCGCTCACCGAGTCCTCGACGATGGCCAGGTAATAGCCGCGCTTGCTCTTGAAGTAGTAGTAGATGAGCCCCTTGGCGACGCCGGCGTGCTTGGCGATGTCGTCCATCGAGAGCGCGTCGTACGAGGTGTCGGCGAACAACTTGCGCCCGATCGCTATCAGTTCGGCCCGTCGAACCTGCGATCGCCCGGTCGTTCCGCGCTGTTGACTATTATTCAAATTCAGCCCTAGCCTCGAACTGCCACAGGAATGCCCGAAGTATCGCAGACCTGCGCGCACTCCCCCTTGCACTTCCCCTGCGCACCGGACGACGTACGGGAGGAACACATCATGGGCAACGGCAGGACGAAATCGACGGACACGGCGGGCTCGCCGGGCGCGACGGCCGCGACGGCCGCGACGAGACGTACGCCCGAGGGTCGGGTCGACTGGAAGAAGACGGCCGCCGTCGCGATGCCCGCGGTCGTCGCGGTCGGGGCGATGGCCATGGTGATGGCGCAGGGCGCGCTCGCCGCCTCCTTCGCCGTCTCGGGCACCAGCTTCCAGGTCGCCTCCTCGAAACTGAGCAGCAAGGGCCTGTCCTCCTACGTGCAGACGGACCGCTCCGTCGACGGCAAGGGGCACCCGGTCGCACTGCTCGGCATCGGCGAGGCCACCCTCTCGGACATCTGCCAGGCCGCCGAGGTGGACACCCCGGTGGGCAAGGTGGTGTTCAAGCTGACCGCCGGCGGGCCGGCCGGCGAGGTCACCGCCAGCAACCTCGTCATCGACGGCGAGGACCTGGCCGGTGACGCCGTCTTCGGGACGGCTCAGATCGGCCGCGACGCCTCCACCCTCGACCAGGTCTCCGGAGTGACGGGCGAGGCCGGCAAGTTCGGCCTCCAGGCCGGGAACATCGAGGTCGTGGACGTGAAGTCGCACGCCTGGTCCGCGACCGGCGGCAACTTCCACCTCAAGGGCCTGAAGCTCAACGTCAGCCTGGACGGCAAGAAGTGCTTCTAGGGCCGCGCGGTCCCGTGGGGCCGCGGGACGGGTGGCTGGAGCGCAGGCTCCCGCTGCCCGGCCCCCGGCGGCGGCTGCGCGCCTGGCGCCGCACCCGCCCGTTCTGGGGCGGGCTGCTGGTGGTCCTGGGCGGGATCGAGCTCCTGCTGGTCCCGCTGTCCCCGCTCACCGTGCTGGTCAGTCTGGGTCTGGGCGGGATCGCTGCGATCGGGATCGGGGTCGCGCTGATCGCGGCGGGCCTGTTCCTGTGGCTGCTGCCGCAGACCCGGGCCTACGTCTCCGTCCACGCCCTGCTGCTCTCGGTGCTGTCCTTCGTGGCGACCAACCTGGGCGGCTTCCTCCTCGGCATGCTGCTCGGGATCGCGGGCAGCGCGCTGGCCTTCGGCTGGACCCCGCTGCCGGATCCGGAAGCGGACGGGGAGGGCCCGTACGTCCCGAGCCTGGACGGCAGCGGGCCGCGCACCCTGGCCGCCGCGCTGCCGGTGGTGCTGCTCGCCTCGCTGGTGGCGGGAGCGGGCGCCCCGCAGGCGCGGGCGGCCGAAACCGCGAGGCCCGCCGCCGCCCAGGCGCCGCCGACGGCCGCACGCACTCCCCCGACCGTGACCACCTCGCTCTTCGCCCCGCAGGGCTTCACCTTCGCGGGAGTCACCCACGTGCCCACGGCGGACGGCCCGCTGAAGGTACTGGTGCTGCGGATGCGCGCGGCCAGGCTCACCGACTACCGGCTGCGCACCCGCGACGGCGACGACGAGTACGGGCTCGCCGCCAAGTCCCTCGATCTGCGGGGCGACGTGACCTTGTACCTGACGAAGTTCAGCGGCTGCATCGAGGGGCTGCTGTGCGTCACGTTCAGCCCGGACGGGCTGCCGGCTCCCCCGGTCATCCCCCCGTTCGTCTTCATGACCCAGGTCTCGGCGGAGCAGGCGCTCGTCACCTCGGACGTGATCGAGACCGACGGACTGCGTCTGGAGGCCTCGTGATCCCCGTACAGGCCGCGCCCCTGTGGGCGTACGGCGTCGGCGCCACCTTCGCGGTGGCGGCCGGGCGCCAGTTGCAGTGGTGGGAGCGGTCGGTCCGGGGCGAGGGGGTCCGCACGAGGAGCCGCGCGGCCAACCCGTACCTGGCGCTCACCGTGCTCTACGCGGCGCTGCTGCCCGCGCCGACGGGGCTGTACCTGCTGTGGCAGAACCCGGCCTGGTCGACCATGCACGTGGCGCGCGGGCACGACGGGGTCTGGGCCGGCTTCGCCCTCTTCCAGGCGGCCTCGCCGGTCGTCGGAGCGCTGCTCGGATTCCTGGCGGCGCGGCTGTTCGTCCTGGTCGGGGCCGGGTACTGGGGGTACCTCCAGGCGGTGGCCGGGTACTTCCTGCTGTTCTTCACCCTGATCCACGGGTGGGACGGCACGGGGTACCGGCGGCTGCTGAGCGCCGATCCGCGGGCCTTCGCCGGCTGGTCCGCGGACGGCGCGGCCGCGGGGGTCCCGGCCGCGGCGGGCTCCGCCGGGGACTCCGTGGTCAACCACTGCCTGGCCTTCGCGACCTCGGGGACCTTCCTGGCCCTGCTGGTCTTCGGCACGGCCGTGATCGGCACGATGCTGCTGGCGGAGATCGGCTGGCTGGTGGAGGGCTGGCGGCTGCCCGGGGCGGCGGCCGACCTCAAGGTGCCCCGGGTGATCGCGGTGGCGATCGCCGGAGCCGGGGTCCACGTGCTGCCGTTCGCGGGGGCGCTGGGCGCGAGCATCCTCGTACGGGTGCTGGGGTGGTGGCTCGGCGCCGGGGCGTTCGCGGCGCTGGCCGGGGTGGTGCTGCTGCCCGGTCGCTCCCCCGTGCGCAGGCTGTACGCGCTGGTGGGGGTTCCGGACCGGCACTGGCGGGTCGAGCCGGAGCCGGACGCGGAGGCGGGGGCAGAAGCCCGGGCAGGGGCCGGTGCCGGGGCAGGGGTCGGACCCGGGGCCGGGGCAGAAGCCGGTGCCGGGGCGTCGACTAGAAGAACCAGCCCACCTGGGTGACGAACATGGCCACGACGACGACCAGGGTCCAGCCGAGCACGTGCTCCAGCCAGGAGGAGGAGTCGTCGTCGGGGCCGCCGGTACGGACCAGGTCGCGGGCACGGGAGGTCAGGGCGGCGCTGTGTGCGGTCATGCTTCCAATGTGACAGCGGGGACGGCCCTCGCGGTAGAGACGATGGTCACGCCGTGGCATGTCTCACGCCCCCGGCGGTGGAGCACGGTGCCGGGGGCGCGAGACGGGAGCGGGCCGGTCAGGTGGCGCGCTCGCGGCCCGCCATGGCCGCAATGGCCAGGGCGAGGCAGAGGGCGATGGCGCCCGTGATGACGTTGGTCGTCACGGTGCGGGTCGTGTCGACCTCGCCGGCGATGACCCAGGGCGCGACGATCGTCCAGGCCCCGAGGCCGACCGCCGTCCACGCCATCGCGTGGGTGCGCTCGTAGGCGGAGCCGAGTCCGCCCATGCACAGGCAGTACGCCAGGCCGGCGATCAGGTTGTTGATCGCCAGCGAGCCGAGAACGCTGAATCCGACGATCCACGGCGAGGCTGCCAGGAACAGGCCCGTGAGGAGGGCCAGTGCCTCGACGGCCTGGGCGCTCGGGGTGCTGGTGACGCGCTCGAACCGGGTGCGCATCTCCGCGAGGTCGGGGTGGTGTTCGATGGAGTGGGTGGTCATGGCGGGCCGCCTCCTAGTGAAGCGTGAAGCCTTTATGTGCCCTTTATTCCCTTATGGTCCGCTTGTCATACGTCCGGGTCAACGGGAAGTTTTAGAGCACCCCGACCGACCGCAGCGCGAGGATCTGTGAGGCGTTCGGCCGGACCGGTCCGTAGAGGTAGCAGATGCCTCCGGTGCCGGAGACGACCTTGCCGGCGGCGTTGTGGCGCTTGGTCCGGAGCCAGTTGTTTTCAAATTCTCGGCGGCGGTAGACGCGGCGCACGGCCGGGTTGTCGGCCGAGTTCGGATCGTTGGCGATCACGTCGCCGGCGGCGGTGAATCCGATGACGGTCATCAGGTGGCCGGCCGTGCCGTAGCCCGCGCCGGTGAGCTCAGGGGCGGTGAAGGACTGCGAGGTGATGGCCGGGACGCCGGCCCGGACCAGGGTCTCCAGGTCCGAGAGGGAGGCGAGGCGGGTGACGATCCCGGCCATCTGCCGGTAGGTGGCGGCGTAGGCGGCGTTGAAGGGCCAGTTCCCGCAGCCCTTGTACGCGGCGTCGTACGTGGAGCGGGCGGCGTGGCAGACCTGCGGGTCGGCGTACTCCTTCTTGACCCAGGTCAGGGACTTGGCGCTGGCCCTGCGACCCCAGAACTCGATGATCATCTGCGAGGAGGTGGGGCTGCACCAGGCCTCGCCGCCGTTGTCGTACTCGGGGTACTGGCCCGCGTGCGTCTCCTGCGAGTACCGCGGCACCTTCAGCTCGACGGCCGTGCCGGAGGGGACGGAGGCGGGAACGGAGAACCGGTCCGGGACGTCCGAGGCCATGGCGCCCGCGAGCCACACCGTCGGTCCGCGGCCGGCGCCGGGCTTGCGGTAGAGGGTCAGGCGCAGCCGCCAGTCCTTGATCCGCAGACCGGTCGCGGGGGCGTCCACGGCCAGGGTGTCGGTCCAGACGGTCGACCGGCCGTCGGTCTGGCCGTCCACGGAGGTGCGGCGGATGTCCCCGTCGCCCGAGGCCCAGCGGCCCATCACGTACCAGGGGGTGGCGGTGCCGTCGGTGTAGGTGCCGCGCAGTTCGGTCTGGATCCAGGTGCCGGCCGGGGTGCGGGCGTTCCAGGAGGCGATGGCCTCGGTGGCGGGCACGGTGGAGGCGTGCACCGGGGAGGTCCAGACGGCGTACTCCCAGGTGCTCTTCTTCCCGGTGTGCGGGTCGGCGTACTCGGTGCGGCCGACCGCCGTTTTGATCTCCAGACCCGGGCGGGCACCGGCGATGGCGGTGGTGCCCTGGTGGGTGCCGGCGCTCCAGTGGGCGTGGGAGTACCAGAAGCGGTTGTCGACGGCCCTGCGGACGGCCATGGCCTCGGCGGCCGGCGGCGTGGCGGCGGGTGCGGGCTCCGGGCCGGCCCCGGCTCCCTCGCCCGGGCCTTCGCCGGCGCGGGCCGGGGAGGCCGCGGAAGCCCGGCCGCCCGGGACGGTGACCGCCGTGGCGGCCGCGAGGGCTACGGCCAGCAGGGCACGGCGTGGTGTGGGTGCGGTCATCGGCGTGGCCCCCAAGGGTCGGTGCGGTGTCGACTGCTCCACCCTTCCAGTTCCCGCCCGCCGGACGCCGAAGCCCGGGGCCCGTGTCGGGGTGACGCGGGCCCGGACGGGGAGCGGGCGGAGCGGGCCTACGCTGGCGGGGTGGAACCTCAGTCGTCACACCAGTCGCTTCAGGCCCTCGCGCACGAGCTCGCCGCCCTGCCGCCCTCGCTCGGGGCCGTGCGGGTGGTCGGGATCGACGGGCACGCCGGGTCCGGGAAGAGCACCTTCGCGGGGCTGCTCGCGCAGGCCTTGGGCGGTGCTCCCGTATTGCACCTCGACGACGTGGCCACCCACGAGGAGCTGTTCGGCTGGGACGAGCGGCTGCGCGCGCAGGTGCTGGAGCCGCTGGGCGAGGGGCGGGCCGCGCACTGGGCCCCGTACGACTGGGTCGAGCGGCGGTTCGGTGCGGAGCGCGTGCTGGAGCCGGCTCCGGTGCTGCTCGTCGAGGGGGTCGGCGCCGGGCGGCGGGCCCTGCGTCCGTGGCTGGCGCGGCTGCTGTGGATGGAGACCCCGCGCGCGAAGTCCTGGGGGCGCGGGCGAAACCGGGACGGGCGTGAACTTTCCGACTTCTGGGACGGATGGGAGCGCGCGGAACTCGCGCACTTCTCGGATGATCCTTCACGCCCCTTCGCGGACACCTTGGTACGCCAGAGCGGTACGGGATACGAGTGGTCTTCCGGGACTCCTGCGACAGCGGGAACCGCGACTTCCGTGACCGAGGGTGACGGACTCCCCCGGGCCTGACCGACCCCGGAAATCCGCCGCCCACGGGCGCCACCCGGCCGCTTGACCCGGGGCGGCGGCGGCCTTACGTTCTCAATACGCGGCCCTCACAGGCTGCCGCGGACGCGAAGCCCCCGATTGTTCCCCCGTGATCGGGGGCTTCGTTCTGCCCCGGTCGCGGCGCCCGACCGCCCCTCCGGGCGGTCTCGCGCGGTGCGGATCCCCCTCGAAACCTCACCCTGTGTCACCCTGCGTGCCGCGGGCGCACACCCGACCCGTCTTCACCGCGCACTGCGTAAGGTGCGTAACCGCAGGTACGATGCACCCCTGATTTCATCAGCGCTGGGACAACTCACGTACGCGACGCGGGGGTTGTTCCACACCACGGGGGCAGGCTTGTGGGGGACGTGATGGATTTCGCCGCGGTGGGCAGCGCACACGCCCCGGCCGAACTCGCCTGGCTGCGGGGCGTCGACGCCTGCACGATGGGCGCCTATCCGCAGGCCGAGGAGGAGTTCCGGACGGCGGTACGACTCGATCCCGCGATGGCCGACGCCTGGCTGGGGCTGCACGCCCTCCGGGTCGACACCACCAACGCCCTGCTGCGGATGTACGCGCACCGGGACCGCTTCGGGGAACAGCGGGCCCGGCACCGGCGGACCCTCAACTCCTGGTACTGGCTGGGCTGGTGGGTGCAGCCGGTGCTGGAGAGCCGGCGCGACCTGCTGCTGGCGCACGCCTCGCACTGGCTCGACGGCCGCCACGTGCCCGAGCTGGACCAGGCGCTCGCCGCCCTGCCGCCCGTGGACACCGATCCCCAGGTGCGCTTCCTGCACGCCTGCCGGGCGTATCTGGTCAAGGACTGGGAGCAGTTGGTCCGGCACACCGAATCCCTGGTGGACGACCCGCTGCTGGGCATCGAGGCGGGACTGTTCGGCGGGATGGCCCGGGTCCGGCTGGAGATGTACGGGCAGGCGGAGCCGCTGCTGTCGGCCTCGCTGATGCGCTGCCGCAGCGAGCAGCCGCAGCGCAAGGAGCTGCGGTACTGGCTGGCGCGGGCGCACGAGGGGACCGGGCGCAGCGCGGCCGCGCTGCCGCTCTACCGGGCGGTGCACCGGGTGGACCCGGCGTTCATGGACACGGCGGCCCGGCTGACGGCGATCGAGGACAGCGAGGACGCCGACGGGCTGGCCGGGTACGCGGGGAGCCAGGGCTACGAGGGCCTCGCCGGGCACGGGCTGTCCCCCTCGGGCGGGGACTTCGCGGCGGTGGCGCTGGGCGGCGGCGGTCCGGTCCAGGACATCGCGGCGGACGGGCAGGCGGAGCCGGACCAGCTGACGGCGCCGGAGCCCCCCGAGCCCCGGCACGGCCCGGGGACGCCGCCGGGGCCCGGCCCGGGCCGGCCGGCGGACGTACGCCGCAAGGTGGCGCTGCCCGCTCAGCACGGGCCGCCCGGGCTGCCGGCCGGGCCCGCGGACCCGGCGGCGCTGGCCGAGGCGCTCGCGGAGCTGGAGCGGATGGTGGGCCTGGAGCCGGTCAAACGCCAGGTGAAGGCCCTCTCCGCGCAACTGCACATGGCCCGGCTGCGGGCGGTCCAGGGCCTGCCGGTGCAGCCGCCGAAACGCCACTTCGTGTTCTCGGGTCCGTCCGGCACGGGCAAGACCACGGTGGCCCGCATCCTGGGCCGGGTGTTCTACGCGCTGGGTCTGCTCGGCGGCGACCACCTGGTGGAGGCGGGGCGCGCGGACTTGGTCGGCGAGTTCCTCGGGCAGACGGCCGTGAAGGCGAACGAGCTGATCGACTCGGCGATCGGCGGGGTGCTGTTCGTGGACGAGGCGTACAGCCTGTCCAACTCCGGGTACAGCAAGGGCGACGCGTACGGCGACGAGGCCCTGCAGGTGCTGCTGAAGCGGGCGGAGGACAACCGCGACCACCTGGTGGTGATCCTGGCGGGCTATCCGGCGGGCATGGACCGGCTGCTGTCCACCAACCCGGGGCTGTCCTCGCGGTTCACCACCCGGGTGGACTTCCCGAGCTACCGGCCGCTGGAGCTGTCCTCGATCGGCGGGGTCCTCGCGGACGCCAACGGCGACCGGTGGGACGAGGAGGCCCTGGAGGAGCTGCGGAGCATCAGCGGGCACGTGGTGGAGCAGGGCTGGATCGACGAGCTCGGCAACGGCCGCTTCCTGCGCACGCTGTACGAGAAGAGCTGCGCGTACCGGGACCTGCGGCTGGCGGGCTTCGCCGGCGAGCCGTCCCGGGACGACCTGTCCACGCTGCGGCTGGCGGACCTGATGCAGGCGTACGGGGAGGTCCTCTCGGGCCGGGGACCCCAGGAACGGCCGGAGCCCCCGCCGCTGTGAGCACACCGGCGCCGGCACCACCGTACCGCGCCAGCGGCTACGGGATGTCCGGCGGATCTCCCCAGAGGGCCGCGAAGGCGGAGAGCACCAGGAAGGCGAGGGCCAGGGCGAACCAGAACCAGTGCGCCGCGATGGGCCGTCCGCCGTACCGCTCCGCCCACTGCTCGTCCGCCGCGGCGCCGAGCCGGCCCAGGAGCAGGGCGTGCAGCCGCGTAGCGAACTCCGGGTCGGCCGCCGCGCGCTGCGTCACGATCGATTCGAGGGCACGGGCCGCGTCCGGTGCGTACGGTTCGCGCTCGAAGGCGGCGACGACGCCCACCTGTTCGGCCGGCAGCCCGTCGAGGAGCACCTCGCGCAGCCGGCGCGCCACCGGGGAGGGCGCGTCGGGGTCCTCCCTCAGCCGGTCCAGCACCTCGGGTGCCGTGCCCTC
>NZ_JBSGXB010000160.1:0-17077 GCF_053609185.1 Streptomyces sp. NPDC054956
CCTCGGGGGGGGCCACGGGCGGGGGGCCCCGGGGGGTTTGCCACCCCCGCGGCCCGCGGCCCGCGGCCGTGGTGGTCACCGCAGCGGCCCCGCCGCCGTTGCCCGGCTCCCGCGTCCGTTCCGCCGGCGCCTCAGCGCCAGTGGTTGGTGTCCGTGATCGCGCCGGACTCAAGGTCGATGCGGCCCTGGAAGTCGCCGCCGTTGCGCGTGCCCATGATCACGAGCGGCCGCCCGTCCTGCGGGAAGGCGGAGCCGAAGCCGTGCACGTCGTCCGGATCGGTCAGCAGATCGCGCGGCGGGCGCAGCCTGAAGAGCTCCGAGCCGTCGGCCCGGAAGACCACCGCGTTGTCCGACGGGGTGAAGGGCGCGCAGTCCAGCGCCTCCACCACCAGCACCAGCGTCTCGCCGTCCTCCTGCCAGGCCATGACGGCCTCCGGCGGGAGCCCGCACAGCTTCGCGACGTCCCCGGAGGGTCCGCTCCACCGGATCGCGGTGTCGCCCTTCTTCCAGTCGACCACGACGTCGGTCCGGTCCGTCTGGTCCGTCTGGTGCGTCTGGTGCGCTGTCATGGGAACCCCCGTTGGTTCGGCATCCGATCGGCAGGCCATTGTGCATGACATCAAACGCTCGGGAGAGCTTGGTGTCACCTTTCCTCTCTTCCACCGCCCCCCGGCGCCCGGAAAGCTGATCCCCGGAACGAGGCGGGACGCGAAATCCCGTCCACCGCGGTGTGGAAAGAGAATGGAGAGAGAGCGGAAATGCGCCTGTCCAAGAAGTTTTTCGTCCTGCCCCTGGCGGCGGCGTCCCTGATCATCGGTTCCGGGGTCGCGCAGGCCCAGTCGACGACCATCTCCGTGGACTACAAGGCCAACACGACCACGTGGTTCACCACGGAACGCACGGTCAACGTCGCCGGGTCGAACATCGACGTGAAGGTCTCCTACGGCGGAGCCATGAAGCTGGCCTGGTACAAGTGCTCCGACCGCAGCGTCCGCGGTACGTTCACCACCGCCGAGGAATACCGCAAGCACCTCGGGACCAATTTCAAGTCGGGCGCCAAATTCTGCCTCGCCGTGCAGAGCGGGGGAGGCACGGGCACCATAAACGGGACCCTCTGGTGGAACGAATAACCGTTCCCCGACGGTCCTCGGTGGGTGGCCCGGGTCCTTCCCCCGCCCGGGCCACCCGCCGGCCCGGCCTCCCGCCGCGCCACCGATCCGCGCCCGCGCCGCCGATCCGCCCGCCGCGCCGCCGATCCGCCTGCCGCGCCGCCGATCCACCCCCGCGCAGCCGATCCACCCCGATCTCCCGTACCCGCCGAGAAGGGCCCGACCGTGAAGTCCGCCGTGAAATCCCTTGCCGTCGCAGGCGCGCTCGGCGCCGCCCTGCTCGCCCTGGTCAACTGCTCGGGCGGGCCGCACGCCGGTTCCAGGCCCCAACGCCCAAGCCAGAGCGTCGAGTTCCTCGACCGGGCGGGCTTCGACACCGCGCTGCGCCAGACCTATCGGACGTACAGCTGGCCCGCCGACTACCACCCCGACCTGAACAGGCTCTCCGGGAACAGCGCCCCCGAGGGCGGCGACGTGGCCCCGGCCGGCAGCGAGCGGGTCATCCTCGAGATAGCCAACTCCTGTGCCTGGTACCGCTCCTGGGAGGACGCGTACGGACGCGGGGACCAGGCGTCGGCCGCCGAGGCGCTCAAGGTCCTCGAAGAGGTCCTCCCCACCTACGGGCCGCAGGATCCGGACGGCCGCCGGTTCGCCGAGGAAGCCGCCGCCAGGGCCCGCTCCGGCGATGCCTCGATGGCCCGCCGGTTCACCGAGGCCAACTGCGACGGCTCGATCACCTGGACCGGACGGGGGTGAACCCGTCGGCGGGGCCGGGGCCGGGGGCTCCGCGGCCGAGGTACCGCTCGACGGCCGCCGCGACGGCCTCGGGGGACTCCTCCGGCGCGTAGTGGCCCGTGCCGGGCAGCACCTCGAGGCGCGCGTTCGGGTACCACCGCATCCAGGTCTCCCGCAGGGTCCCGGCCCCGAGCGCGGGGTCCATGGTGAACGCGCCGTCGGCGCCGATCGCCTCCCCGTACCCGCGGCAGTCCAGGAACGCGTACGACACCTCGCGCCGCGTGCGTACGCCACACGGGTGCCGAGCGCGGACCGGCGCGGCGCCCGCTCGCGGAGCACGCCCGTCCCCAGGGATGCCCGTCCGCGGGGAGGCCGCGGGGAGGCCGGCCGCGGGGAGGTCAGGCCGCCGCCTCCGCCTGTACGCGGCCCCGGGCCTCCTGTCGTACGACGCGCCGGCGCCGGGCCGGCATGCCCAGGGTCGGGTGGGCGACGCCCCAGGCCGCGCCCTTGCAGATCAGCTCCTTGTAGCGAGCGGCCGTGCGGCCCGTCAGGGCCTTCTCGAGCGCCTGGTCGTCGGCGGTGACGAACTGGATCAGGCCCTCCTTGCGGCCGAGCGAGATGCACTGCTGGACGTAGTGGATGTCGACGTGGGGCACCTCGGTGCCGGTGAGCCGCGCGGCGATCGCGTCGGCGGCCTGCCAGGCCATCGGGACGCCCGAGGCGCAGGACATGCGCAGCGGCTTGTCGCCCGGGCCCATCGCCATCGCCGCGTCGCCCACGGCGTACACGTCCGGGTGGGAGACCGAGCGCATCGTGGAGTCGACCACGATCCGGCCGTCGTCGGCGAGCTCCAGGGTGGTGGCCCGGGCGATCGGGCGGACGGCGAAGCCGGTGGTCCAGACCGTGACCGCGGCGGGGACGATCCGGCCGTCGGCGGTCGTCACGGCGTCCGCCTCCACGGTGTTGACGGAGGTGTGTTCGTGGACCGTGATGCCGAGCTGGTCGACCACCTTCCGCAGGTGGGCGCGGCCCTTCGCCGAGAGCCAGTCGCCGAGGGCGCCGCGGACGGCGAGGGCGACGTCGAGCTCCGGGCGGGCCTCGGCGATCTCGGTCGCCGCCTCCAGGCCGGTCAGGCCGCCGCCGACCACGACCACCGGCCGGCCCGCGTCCAGGGAGGCCAGGCGCTCGCGCAGGCGCAGCGCGCCGGGGCGGCTCGCGACCTCGTGGGCGTGTTCGGCGGTGCCGGGGACACCGCCGTCGTTCCAGCCGCTGCCGAGCGCGTGGACCAGGGTGTCGTACTCCAGTTCCTCTACCGCGGGGCCGTCGACGGCGGCGACCGTCACGACCTTCCGGTCCGCGTCCACGGCGGTGACCTTCGCGAGCTTCAGTTCCACGCCCGTGCCCGCGAAGATCTCGGCGAACGGCCGGGGCTTGAGGTCCTGGCCGGCCGCGAGCTGGTGCAACCGGACGCGCTCGACGAAGTCGGGCTCGGGGTTGACGAGGGTGATGGCCACGTCCTCGCGGTGCAGCCGCTTGGCGAGGCGGCCGGCGGCGACGGCACCGGTGTAGCCGGCTCCGAGGACGACGATTCGGTGCTGCATGTCCGTGCTCCTGTCTGGGCGGGACCGCCGGTGTCCGGCGTGGTTTCGCACCTTGAACCGGACAGCCCCCGGTTCCCTGACAGGATTCGGATGTGACCTGCGTCACGCCGTTCTCAGAGGGTGTGGAGCGGGGTCTCCCCGTGGTGGGAGGCGGCCCACTGCTCGGTCGCGCGGACGAGCTTGTCGGGGTTGACCTGGTGGACGACAGCGGCGATGCCGTCCTCGGTGACCTCCAGGCAGCTGATCGCGACGACCCGGCCGTCCACGACCGCCACGACGGCGGGCCCGCCGTTCGCGGTCGTGGCGTAGATCTCGGCCGCGCCGCCGACGATGGCCCGCTTGGCCGCGCTGGGCTTGAACAGGCCGCGCAGGAACGTGGCGACCGCGCGCGCGCCCTCGAACGCCTTCGCGCGCGCCGGAACCTTCCCGCCGCCGTCGCCGATCGAGACGGCGTCCTGGGTGAGCAGGCGTACGAGGGGTTCGGTACGGCCGCTGGTCGCCGCGGCCAGGAACTCCTCGACGATCCGCTGGGCCGCGGCCTCGTCGATCTCGGTGCGCGCCTTGCCGTCCGCGATGTGCTTCTTGGCCCGGTGGTAGATCTGCTGGCTGGCGGCCTCGGTGATCTCCAGGATCTCGGCGATCTCCCGGTGCGGGCAGTCGAAGGCCTCGCGCAGCACGTACACCGCCCGCTCGTTGGGCGTCAGCCGCTCCAGCAGGACGAGGACGGCGTACGACACCGACTCGCGCTGTTCGGCGGTGTCGGCGGGGCCGAGCATCGGGTCCCCGGCGAGGAGCGGCTCGGGCAGCCACTGGCCGACGTACGTCTCGCGCCGGGCGCGCGCCGAAGTGAGCATGTTGAGGCACCAGTTGGTGAGGACCTTCGTCAGCCAGGCCTCGGGCACCTCGATCCGCTCGACGTCGGCGGCCTGCCAGCGCAGGAACGTTTCCTGCACGGCGTCCTCGGCCTCGCTCGACGAGCCGAGCATCCGGTAGGCGATGGCCTCCAGGCGGGGCCTCGCGGTCTCGAACCGGTCCACGTCACGCATGCTCAGGGCCATGCCGCGATCCTAGGCGTCCGAGCCCCCAACGGCTCGGAGTTCACCGAGTTTTCTTACCCCTCCCGGCTCCTGACCAGCACTTCCCGCCCTGCCGGCACACGGGCGCCCGCCCGGTCCGCGGTCACTGCCGGACCGGCCGACGGCGGGGATTCCGGCCGTTGTACGGTCGGCGTCGGCGTCGGCGTCGGCGTCGGCGTCGGCGCCCATGCCCACGCCCACGCGCGACGGACAGGAGGAGTGGCCATGGGGCTGATGCTCTCAGCGGTGATTCTCGTCCTCCTCCACCTCGTCTACTGGGGCTTGAGGCTGCTGCAGCTCGCAGGCGCGGCCCTCGCCCTGTCGGGCCTGGCCCTGTTCCTCGGGCGCCTCTGGGCCGCGCGCAGGCGCGAGCGGTCCGGCGGCGCGCGCAAGGCGATGCCCTGGGTGTCGCTCGTACTCGGCGGCATCGGCGTCTGCGTACTGGTGGCCTCTTCCGCGGTGCTCATCGTGACGGACCGGCTGGGCGTGTTCGTGGACATGTGACGCGTCAGCCGACGACGAGCGTTCCCTTCATCTCCGGGTGCACGGAACAGAAGAAGGGGTAGCTGCCGGGCTTGGACGGCGCCGTGAAGGTGCCGGTCGCGCCGGGCGAGATCGTGCCGGTGTCGAAGGCGTAGCCGTCGCTGGCGGTCAGGGTGTGCGGAGCCGAGTCCTCGTTGATCACGGTGACCTTCGCGCCGGCCGACACCTTGACGTCCGCGGGGACGAACTTGAAGTCCTTGATGTGGACCTCCGTACCCTCCACCGTCACGACCGACGAGCCGGCGGGTGCGGATACGGGTGCGGCGCCGGCGCTGCTGACGCCCACGACGGCGAGCAAGGCGCAGGCGGCGCCGACCGCTGCTCCCCGAGTGCGGTTGCGGATGCGGCGGGAACGGGTGAGCGACATGGCTGCCCCTCTCACGGATCTGGATCGGTGATGGTCTCGACCCGGCTCACCCGGCTCACCCGGCCGACGGCCGTTCCTCCGTGACCTCGCCCGGCCGCGGCCGGGCGGGCGAGGAGCGGCTCTCTGCGGCCGCGATCAGCCGTGCGCTCTCCCGCACGGGCTGTGGAGGATCAGTGCGCCGATGGGCGGCGATGGCGCCGACGAGCGCTGCCGACGGAGCGGCCACGGCGATCGGTCGCCTCGCCGCGGTGCGGTCGGTGCCGGGTAGGGGAGCGGAAGGCTCCCGTACGGACCCGGGTCTCTCCCCCACTATCCCAGGCCCCCGCCACCGGGGCACTTCGTGGCGACTCGACGGCTCACGGTCCCGCGGCGGGAAGTACGCCGCCCGCACGGACACCGGCAGCTGAACACCGGGCCCGCGCGGGGGTGCAGCGGATGCGTGCGGGGCCGCTAGCCGCCGATCTGGGAGAAGTTGTAGTACCGGTCGAAGCGCGGCACCCAGATGCTGGGCCACGGCACACCGGAGACGTTGCAGGCGCCGAACACCACGGGCGAGCGGCGGCCGGTGTCGTTCAGGCAGAGCCCGGAGCCCACCTCCTGGATCTCCCAGTGGTCGCCCTTCTCACCGCCCTGGAAGATCCAGGTGAAGGTGGCGCAGCCCCAGCCGTCCGTCTGGATGAGGGAAACGCCCTGGTAGGCCGCTCCGCCCTGCGCGCCGAGACAGCGCGCGCCGCCGAAGGTGCCGATCGCGAAGTTGCCGTTGCCCAGGCTGTGGAAGGTGAAGCGCTGGTGCAGCGCGCCCTTGCAGTCGTAGCGCTGGATGATGGCACCGGCGTTGGTGGTTCCGCCCCGGATGTCGAGGCACTGCCAGCTGTACCCGGCCCGGATCTCGTAGATGGGCGCGTTGTACGGGGTGGTGCTGTAGCGGATCGTCGGGTTCTCGGCGGCCTGCGCGGACGCGGGCAGCATCATGACGAACAGCGCCGTGAGAGCGGCTATGACCCCGCTGCCGAGCCGGCGAAATTTTTGCGCCACGTTCTCTCCTGACTGGAAACAACTGACCGGGGACGAGCTTGACGCCGCAGAAGCTACCGAGATCCACTGAACCTCCGGTACCCACCCTTTCAGGGGGGTGTGTTCACTGCGGAGGCTGTGGTGAGGGTGGGCTCGGGGCTGCAGCGTGCCCAGCGGTTCATGATGCTGGCGACCGGTCTGTACCGGGCCAGCCACTTGACGGCGGGCTTCGCCGCCGTGCTGCGGAAGGCGCCGGACGAGGTCCTCCCCTGGGCGGTGTTCGGCGCGATCCTCGCGTCCAGCGCGTGGCTGTACGGGAACGCGTACGCGCGGGGCTGGTTCGACCCGCGCTGGGTGTGGGCCGACGTAGTGGTGACCGGGTGCTCGGTGCCGCTGCTGATGTGCCTGGTGACCGGCGCGCGGGCGGGCGGCGGCTGGGTGCCCGGGGGCTCCGAAGCGGCCGTGTACGGCTGGCTGTTCCTGCTGGGCGGTTCGGTGAGCGCGTCCGCCGGAGTCGCTCTGGCACCGCGGCCGGCCGTGGGGGCCGTACTGCTCCTGCTCGGCGCCACCCTGGCCGCGTACCTGTGGGTGATCGGGCCGGAGGCGGCCCCGGGGTCCGCGCTCGTCGGACACCTCAACTCGATGGTCTCCTCGGCCGTGATGGCCAGGGTCTTCTGGTGGTACCTGCGCCGCCAGGGCACCCAGCTGGACGAGGCCAAGGCGCGGGCGCTGACCGCCGAGGCCGCGCGGGCCCGGCAGGCGGAACGGATCGCCCACCACCGGGCCCTGCACGACACGGTGCTGGCCACGCTGACCACCATCGCCGCCGGCCGCGTGGACGCCAACGCGCCCCTGGTGCGCGAGCGGTGCGCCCGCGAGGCCGCGTACCTGCGGCGGCTGATCCAGCGCGAGGACGACCCGGAGGCCGCCGGTGCGGAGGCCCGCGAGGTGGCCGTCGGGGCGGCGCTGGAGGAGGCGGTGCACTCGGCCGAGTGCCTGGGCCTGAAGGTCACCGCCCAGTACCACGAACTGCCGGCGGTGCCCCGCCCCGTGGCCACCGCCCTCGCGGCCGCCGTGTCCGAGGCCCTGAACAACGTACGGTGCCACGCCGCGACCGGACGGGCCTTCCTGACGGCCGTCGGGGAGGGCGAGGGCGTGTCCGTCACGGTGGTGGACCGGGGCGCCGGCTTCGATCCGGGAGCCCCGGGGAGCGGCGCGCCGGACGGCTCCGGGTCCGGGCTGCGGCGCTCCATCCACGCCCGGCTGGCCGAGATAGGCGGCCGGTCCGAGGTCGACAGCGCCCCCGGCGAGGGCACCAGCGTGCAGCTGCGGTGGCCCGCGTGATCACGGTGGCCGTGGTCGACGACGACCGGATGCTGCGCGAGGGCCTGCGTTCCTGGCTGACCGGGGTGGAGCGGTTACGGCTGCTGGCCGCGGTGCAGACGGTGGACGAACTGCTCGCGGCGGCCGGCCGGCCCGCCGACGTGGTCCTGCTCGACCTGGTGCTGCGCGACGGCTCGGTCCCCGAGGAGAACGTCCGGCGGCTGTGCGCGGCGGGCAGCCGGGTGCTGGTGATCAGTACGGTCGCGGACCGGGCCCGGATCGTCGGCACGGTGGCGGCCGGGGCCGACGGCTACCTCACCAAGGACCACTCCCTGGAGACGCTCGTGGGCGCCGTGGAGACGGTGGCCGGGGGCGGTACGGCGCACTCCGCCGAGCTGGCCTTCGCCTGGGCGCACGACACCGGCCCGGCCCGGCCGACGCTGGCACCGCGCGAGCTCCAGGTCCTGCTGGACTACGCCTCCGGGCTCACGCTGAAGGCCACGGCCCGCCGGGCGGGCGTCAGCCCGAACACCGCCAAGTACTACCTGGACCGGGTCAAGGAGAAGTACCAGCAGGCCGGCCGCCCGACCTACACCAAGATCGACCTGGCCCTGCGGGTGCGCGAGGACGGGCTGAGCCCGCGGGACCGTGCTTAGGGCCCTTCCTTCGGATCAGGCCGGGGCCCGGGTTTCACCGCCGGGTGTCGCGGCCTCCGCGTAGGGTCCGAAGAGCGAGTTGCCCGGTCGGCGGTTGCCGGCTCGGCGGTGACCGGGGGGAGCGGGGCGTGGGGGAGCGGGGCGCGGGGCAGCTGGATGTCACTGGAGCGCCGGAGGGGACCGGGGCCGCGGTGGCCAACACGATTTCCGGTGGGTCGTTCGGGGCGAACGTGCAGGCCGGGACGATCCACGGTGGCGTGCACGTCCATCAACCGCCACCCGCGCGGCGGAGCGTTTCCCGGACGGCCAGTTGTACGCGGACCTCGGCGGGTTCCGGCGGGAAGGGCCGGTGGAGCCGGGGCAGGTGCTGGGCGGCTTCCTGCGCGCGCTGGGCACGGCACCGGAGCAGGTGCCGGCCGACGCGGCGGAACAGGCCGCGCTCTACCGGTCGTTGACGGCGCGGGCGCGGCTGCTGGTGCTCCTGGACAACGTGACCTCCGCTGCCCAGGTCGCCCCTCTCGTGCCGGGCTCCGCCGATGGCATGGTCCTGATGACGAGCCGCCTGCGGCTGGCCGGGGTGCTGGCCCGCGGTGCCTCGCTGGTCGAGGTCGCGGCCCTGTCGCAGGAGCATGCGGTGGAGTTGCTCGTCCGTGCGGTGGGCCGGACCAGAGGGGACGCCGAGGGCCAGCAGGTCGGGGACCTGGCGAGGCTGTGCGGCCGGCTCCCGATCGCCCTGTCCGTGGCGGGCGCTCGGCTCGCGTCGCGTCCGCGCTGGCCGGTCGCCCGGGTGGTGCGCGAACTGGCCGACGAACAGCGGCGGCTGGCGGCGCTCTCGGTCGACGAGGGGCTTTCGGTGACGAGCGTGTTCGACGTGTTGTACGAAGGGCTGTCCGCGCGGCAGGCCCGTGCGTACCGGCTGCTGGCCCTTCACCCCGGCCCCGACTTCGGACTCGGGTCGGCCGCCGCGGCGGTGGAGCTGTCCCTCGAGGAAACCGCCGAGGTACTGGAGTCGCTGGTGGACGCCAGCGTGCTGGAGGACCGGGCGAACGACCGCCACCGCTTCCACGACCTGGTCCGGTTGCACGCCCAGGGGTGTGCGGCGGCGGAGGGGGGCGAGGCCGAGGCCCGTGCCGTCCTCGAGCGGATCGCGGAGCACTATCTGGCCGTGGCGGTGGCGGCCGACCGTGTGGTCATGCCCGGCGAATGGCACGTGGGTCCGGCGTACGGGCGCGACGCCGGGGAGGAGGCCGAGGAGGCGGCCGGGGAGGTGTCCGTCTTCGCGACCGGCATCGAGGCGCTGGACCACCTGGAGTCCGAACTCCCGCACCTGATGGCGGTGTTGCGGGAGGCGAGCCGGCTCGGTGCGGACCGGCTGGTCTGGCAGCTGTGCGAGGCGATGTTCTCGCTGTTCCTGTACCGCAAGCACTTCCAGGACTGGCTCGACGCCTACGGCATGGGCGTCGAGGCGGCGGACAGGTGCGGTGACGAAGCCGCGAAGTCCCGTATGCACCACCGGCGCGGGGTCGCCTTCCACAACCTCGGCCGGTCGCAGGAGGCCCTTCGGGAGGGCAGGGCCGCGTTGGCCGCGGCGCGGGCCGCGGGGCACGAACTCGCCGAGTCCGCCGCGCTCCAGCTCGTGGGGATGGCCTCGCGCGCCCTGGGCCGGTTCGGCGAAGCGATCGAGACGTTGCGGCAGGCGGTGGAGCTCGACCACCGGGCGGGGAACCTCCGCAGCGAGGCCCTGGCCCAGAGGCTCCTGGGGTCGGCGCACCACGCGGCCGGCCACACCGGTCAGGCGGTCGACGCGCTGGAACGGGCCTGTGAACTGGCTGCGCGGCTGTCCGACCCTCCCGTGCTGGCGATGAGCCGCGTGGATCTCGCCGAAGCCCTGACCCGCGCCGGCCGCGCGTCCGAGGCGCTCGAACTCGCCCGTGCCGCATGGACCGTCATGGAGGACTCCGGCTCGAACCAGTACCGCGCCCGCATCATGATGGCCTGGGGCCAGGCCGCGGAAGGCCTCGGCGACCTGACCACGGCACGGGAGCGCCTCCTGAGGGCCCGGACCTTCTTCACCGAGGCGGGCGTACCGAACCTGCGACCGGTGCAACAGGCCCTGGCCCGAGTGCAACCCCGCCCCGACGAGGCCGAGCAGGCAACGGACGCTCCGACGTAACGCCCCCACCCGCGAGGTGGAGCAGTGCAGGCCCGGTCGACGTCCTGCTTCTGTGCCGGGGCGGGGAAGCCCGGAGCGGCGGGGAGGGCGGCCGCGTCGAAACGGGGTGCCCGCGTAACGCGCGGACGCCCTCCCCCGCGAAGCTGGCAGCGACTCGGGGAAGGCCGCGATGAGCTACCCGCACACAGCTGTGGTCGCTCCCGCTGTGAAACACCCCGGCCCGCGGCGTCCTTGGTGCGTAGGCGCGGTCGTCACACTGCGGCTGGTGGATGGGGTGTTTCGGCGGTGCGGCGGTATTCGGCGTTGATGCGCTGGGCTTCCGCGAGCTGGTCTTCGAGGATGACGATGCGACAAGCGGCCTCGATGGGGGTGCCCTGGTCGACGAGCTCTCGCGCGCGGGCGGCGATGCGCAGCTGGTAGCGGGAGTAGCGGCGGTGGCCGCCTTCCGAGCGGAGCGGGGTGATGAGGCGGGCTTCTCCGATGGCGCGGAGGAAGCTCTGGGTCGTGCCGAGCATGGCGGCGGCCCGGCCCATGGTGTAGGCGGGGTAGTCGTCGTCGTCGAGACGATCGTCGAACGAGTCGTGTGCTGTCATTTGCACCTCTTTCTGTGAACGCGTGGAGGGGCCCTGGTGCCGTACGGCACCAGGGCCCCGAAGGAACTGCTACACCATCTGCCGACCCTAGTACTGCGTCGGCCTTCTGTTTCCGCGGGTCCGACCTGCACTCGGCCGGGGTCGCGGGGATCGCGGTTGCTTGACCGGAGACCACCTCGCTATCGATGTCCTGCGGTACCCGGGCTCAGCCTTCGACCCGGGCGATCCTGATGGCGGTCAACTCCTCCGTTCTTCCCTCTGATGGAACCGATCACTTACCAAACGGGGGACTGCGTACTGCTGGTGATGCGAACTGCTCAGCGGCCTGCGACAGCGCCACTCTCCGGCAGCCAGCCCCGTCGCCCATCCTGCGTCTGCTCTGGCTTGGAACCCCACTGCCGAACTTCCCGGTGCGCGCGCCCGCAGCCGACGCCTTCACCGAGGTACTTCTGACTGACTTCACTGCTGGGTACTGCGCCTACAGGTACTGCACCTACACGTACTGCTGCCCGGCAGTTCGTCTCTGCCCGGCCCTGCTGTCTCTCTGGGCTACGAGAGAAACCATAACCACGCCACAGTCCAATGTCTACTCTGGCCAGGATAGATTTTTAAGTCCGCCTCAATCAGGTAATCGGGTCCCGTCAGGTCGAACAGGTGTGGGTCAGGACGCAACGACCGGGCAGGCAAGGCGGACACGGACGGGCGCGCCAAGCCGCCCGGACATCACCGCTACCCCTCTGCGCTTGCGTGGGGGTACGCGGAAGGGCCCGAGCGGCGCGTGCCGGTCGGGCCCTCTTCGCTGTCCGGGTGGCGGCATGCGCCGGGCCCACCGGTCAGGCGGTCACGGGGGTGCCGAGCATCGCGGAGGCCCGCTGAAGGGGGCTGGGCATGCGCGTGGCCACGGCGGTTCGGGGGAGGCTGCCGCGGCAGGTGAACCCGAGCTGGGTCATGGCGCGGAGGACTTCGCCGACGCTGAAGTCGCGGCGGTCCTGGCGGGTGATGACCTGGCCGACCTGCTTGACGGGGTAGGTGCGTCGGCCGATGATCACGGACTCGCCGATGACCTGCTCGGGCTTGATGCCCTTCATGGACTCCAGGACGCCGCTCTTGGTCAGGTCGAACGGGAAGCGGGCGATGACACAGCGCATGTTGCCTCACAGGGTGAAGAGGGGAATGGTCCGACCACGGTGAGGTGGTTCAGCGGGCGAGGGCGAGGACGCCCAGGGCGCCGCCTTGTTCGTCCACGACGGGCAGGGCGGTGAGCCTGCGGTAGTGCATCGCGTGGTCGGCCTCGGTGATCGGGGTCATGGGCGAGGTGAACGGCCCGCGCTCTGCGAGGACATCGCGCACACGGAGCCGGTCCGTGTACGCCGCGCTCTCGCGGACGGCGGTGAGCTGGGCCAGGGTGACCAGCCCGGTGCACAGGCCGTCCTCGTCGCAGACGAGCAGACGGTTCGCGAGGGAGCCGGTCATGACGGCCAGGGCCACCTCGACGGTCATGTCGTCGCAGACCTGCGGACCAGCCGCTTCCATGGCGTCGTACACCGTCCGGTGGACGAGGTCGGCATGCGTGGAGCGGGGCTGCATCTGGACCAGCGTCAAAAGGTGCCTCCTGCAGAGATGGGTCAGCTTCCGGATCACGTGGTTCTAGGCCGCCGCATCGAAGGCGGACTGCCGCGCGCTCGCGCGCCGGGCGGCCGAAGCGGGCCCGCGGCGCCCGCGGGAGGCCGTGCTGCGCTTGGGACGCTCGGACACCGGTGCGGTGATGGTGACCGGGATGCCGGAGGGTGCCTGGGCGCCGGTGATGAGGTTCAGCGCCTCGTCGCCCGACCTGACCTGGGTGGTCTGCGGGGTGATGCCGGCGGCCTGCATCAGGCGTGCCATCTCGCGGCGCTGGTTGGGGGTGACGAGGGTGACGACGCTGCCGGACTCGCCGGCGCGGGCGGTGCGGCCGCCGCGGTGCAGGTAGTCCTTGGGGTCGGTCGGCGGGTCGACGTTGACGACGAGGTCGAGGTTGTCGACGTGGATCCCACGGGCGGCGACGTTCGTGGCGACCAGGACGGTGACGTGTCCGGTCTTGAACTGGGCCAGGGTCCGGGTGCGCTGCGGCTGGGACTTCCCGCCGTGCAGGGCCGCGGCGCGGACCCCGTTGTCGAGGAGGTCCTGGGTGAGGCGGTCGACGGCGTGCTTGGTGTCGAGGAACATGATCACGCGGCCGTCGCGGGCGGCGATCTCCGTGGTCGTCCGCTGCTTGTCGGCGCCGTGGACGTGCAGGACGTGGTGCTCCATCGTGGTGACCGCACCCTGCGAGGGGTCGACGGAGTGCACGACCGGGTCGGTCAGGTACCGGCGCACGAGAAGGTCGACGTTGCGGTCGAGGGTGGCGGAGAAGAGCATCCGCTGGCCTTCCGGGCGCACTTGGTCGAGGAGCGCGGTGACCTGCGGCATGAAGCCCATGTCGGCCATCTGGTCGGCCTCGTCCAGGACGGTGATCGCGACCTGGTTCAACCGGCATTCACCACGGTCGATGAGGTCCTTCAGCCGGCCGGGGGTGGCGACGACCACTTCGGCCCCGGCGCGCAGCGCACCGGCTTGACGGTGGATCGGCATGCCGCCGACGACGGTGGCCAGCCTCAGCTTCACCGCACGGGCGTACGGGGTGAGGGCGGCGGTGACCTGCTGCGCGAGCTCACGCGTCGGTACGAGGACCAGCGCGAGCGGCTGACCCGACTCGGCGCTCTGGCCGGCCGTACGGGCCAGCAGCGCGAGTCCGAAGGCCAGGGTCTTGCCGGAGCCGGTGCGGCCGCGGCCCAGGACGTCCCGGCCCGCGAGGGTGTTGGGCAGCGTGGCGGCCTGGATCGGGAACGGCGTGACCATGCCCTCGCGGCTGAGCGTGGTCAGCAGCTGGGCCGGCATGGAGAGGTCGGCGAAGGCCTCGACGGCGGGCAGTGCCGGGGTGATTGTCTTCGGCAGGGCGAACTCGCCCCGGACCGCGGCGGGTCGGCGGCCGTATCCGCCCGAACGGCTCGGACCGCCGGAGCGGCTCGGGGCTCCGGAACGGCTCGGGGACGAAGAGCCGAAACGGCTGACCCGACCCGAACCGGCATCGGCGCCGAAAGCGGGGCCGCCGGTGCGGCTGCGGGTACGGGACGAGCGCTCGTTCTTACGTGTGGGATTCATGCGAAACCTTCCTTGATACGGCACGTATCAAGGAATTCCCGCAGCGGAAGATCGGCGCAGGGAATTGCGAGAACGAGCCGAATGGAATGCGGAAGCGGATCCGGGCCGCGAGAAATATGTGCGGTACGGACGCTTGTCATGGGGGTGGCGTCATACGGACGCGAAAACCGGAGAGATGAGCTCGGGTGCGGCTCAGAGGAGACGGCAGCCCATGCTTGGACCGGCGGGTGGAAACACCGCGGGAGATGTGTGCAGCTGGGGCCCGCACCCCGAGGGATGCGGGCCCCAGCTACAAAACGTGCGTCAGCGTCAGGCGGGAACGATGTTCTCCGCCGTCGGGCCCTTCTGGCCCGGCACGATGTCGAAGGTGACCTTCTGGCCTTCGAGCAGCTCGCGGAAGCCCTGGGCGGCGATGTTCGAGAAGTGGGCGAACACGTCGGGGCCGCCACCGTCCTGCTCGATGAAGCCGAAACCCTTTGCCGCGTTGAACCACTTCACGGTGCCAGCAGCCATGTCGTATCTCCTTGGGGGCAGTACACCGGAGTCCGCGCCGTGCGGAGACCGTGTCGCCGCGATGATGCCCCGCCCGGAATTGACCGGAAATATGAAGCACCTCCATGCGGCGCGGAGGCCGGTTGGAGGTGCTCTAAGTTTTTGGGTACCAAAACTGCAACCGAGATGGACAGTAGCATGCCGCAGTGGATTGCGCGGGTCGAATATTCACACTCCCGTGCTGCGACAAAAACTCTCCTCGCGTTGCCCGCTAAATCCTCTTCCCGCGGAAACAGGTATTGATTCACGCTCGGTGCAGTGTTTCGCTAGCTGGGGTATTCGCCGGCTCCGAAGCAGGCGGCCGGCGGGAGCGCCCCACCCTCCCCGAGCGCAGCGGGCGGGGCGCGGCCCGTCATGCGTGACGCGAGCACCGGGCAGCGCCCTCCGGCCAGTTGGGGCATCGAGGGCACGGCGAGGCAGGAGAGGTCTGGACAACAAACAAGCCCCAGGTCGCTGACCTGGGGCTTTGTCGTGGAGCGGATGACGGGAATCGAACCCGCGCTATAAGCTTGGGAAGCTCATGTTCTACCATTAAACTACATCCGCATATCGGTCCAGTTGCCTGGAGCCGTATCGTTCCTCACCCTACCCCATGATCGGCCCCCGGTGAATTCACCGCGGGGCCGCCTTCGTGTGTGGCGTGCACGGAGGGTCGTGGGGGCGGGAGTTGGGGCGTACCGTGTGCGTGCGGGGCCGCGGCTGGAGTGGCGGCTGGAGTGGGTCTTGTTCATCCCCTAATGTGGCGATTCGTCGCAGTACGGCTGGTTGGGGAAAGGGACTCGATGGAGCACACCGTCGTCCGTTGTGCCGAAGGGCACGTATTCAGCACCGCTTCGTTCCCGCTGCAGCACCTCGGTGCCGGCCGGATCGGGCCGGGTCGGCTGCTGCGGTGTCCGCGCTGTGCGCGGCTGCGTCACGCCGTGCCCGTGGGAGCGGCCGCGAAGCGGTAGACAGCGGTAGGCAGCGGGAGACACCGGCGCGCGGGCGTCCGCCTCGATTGGGGCGGCCCGCGCGCTCTGCGTATCCTCGGGACGTGCTTCTCTCTGATAAAGACATCCGGGCCGAGATCGACAGCGGACGGGTTCGCATCGACCCGTTCGACGAGTCCATGGTGCAGCCCTCCAGCATCGATGTACGTCTCGACCGGTTCTTCCGGGTCTTCGAGAACCACCGCTACGCGCACATCGACCCCGCCACCGAGCAGTCCGATCTGACCCGGATGGTCGAGCCGGAGGGGGACGAGGCCTTCATCCTCCACCCGGGGGAGTTCGTGCTCGCCTCGACCTACGAGGTCATCTCGCTGCCCGACGACATCGCCTCCAGACTGGAGGGGAAGTCCAGCCTGGGCCGCCTCGGTCTGGTGACGCATTCGACCGCCGGGTTCATCGACCCCGGGTTCTCCGGGCACGTGACCCTGGAGCTGTCGAACCTCGCCACGCTGCCGATCAAGCTCTGGCCGGGTATGAAGATCGGGCAGCTGTGCCTGTTCCGGCTCAGCTCGCCCGCGGAGTTCCCGTACGGGAGCGAGCGGTACGGATCGCGGTACCAGGGCCAGCGCGGCCCGACGGCCTCGCGGTCCTTCCAGAACTTCCACCGGACCCAGGTGAGGCACGAGGCATGAGTGACGGAGTGCGCGAGAACCTCGACTACGAGGGATTCGGCCGGGCTGTGCGCGAGCTGGCGCAGACCATCGCCGACGACGGATACGAGCCCGACATCATCCTGAGCATCGCCCGGGGCGGCGTCTTCGTCGCCGGCGGCCTGGCGTACGCCCTGGACTGCAAGAACATCCACCTGGTGAACGTCGAGTTCTACACCGGAGTGGGCACCACGCTCGAAATGCCCGTCATGCTGGCACCCGTCCCCGAGGCGATCGATTTCACCGCCAAGAAGGTGCTGATCGCCGACGACGTCGCCGACACCGGCAAGACGCTGAAGCTGGTGCACGACTTCTGCCTCGGGCACGTCGCCGAGGTCCGGTCGGCCGTGATCTACGAGAAGTCCCACTCGCTCGTGAAGTGCGAGTACGTGTGGAAGAAGACCGACGAGTGGGTCAACTTCCCCTGGTCGGTCGAACCGCCCGTCGTGAAGCGCGAGGGACAGGTCCTCGACGCCTGATCCGATCCCGATCCGCAGCACTCGCACGCAAGGGGCC
>NZ_JBSGXB010000161.1:0-16964 GCF_053609185.1 Streptomyces sp. NPDC054956
CCGCACACCGCACGAGGTACGGGGAAGGGGGCGCACCCGCACCGGGCGCGCCCCCTTCCCCGCGCGACGACTACGCGCACCGCATGCGGACCGGTACGTGCCTCAGCGCGGGCCCCGGTCGAGGTCGAACTCCCCGTCCCTGGCCCCGAGTACGAACGCCTCCCACTCGGCGGCGGTGTAGCGCAGCACCGTGTCCCGGTCCAGCGAGGACCGCATCGCCACCGCCCCCTCGGGCAGCCGGGCGATCTCGACCCGCTCCTCGTCCGGGCTGGTACCGGGCGGGCCCTCCCACTCGACACCGCTGATGTCGAGCGCGTACAGCTCGTCCTTCTCCTGCTGAGTGCCCATGTGCGGCCTCTCCTTCGGTGGTGCGGTCGTTGCCGATTATCGGTGGTGGGCGGCCGCGCGCGGGAGGCTTTCCGGAACCCCCTCCGCGAACCCTCCCGCACCCCGGCCCCGCACCCCCGGCCCGCACCCCTCGCCCTACAGCCCCGGCATCCGCCCGATCTGCACCAGTGAGGTCCCGCGCTTGCGCGAGACGAACGAGGCCCGGCCCGGCGGCATCGGACGGGGCCGGACACCGCCCACCAGGTCGCCCTCGGACGGATCGCCCGACAGCACCAGGCCCTGCGCGCCCAGCTCCTTGATCCGCTGCATGAACGGCTCGTACAGCGCGCGCGAGGCACCCGCCGAGCCGCGCGCGATGACGAAGCGGACGCCCGTGTCCCGCGCGAACGGCAGGAACTCCACCAGCTGCGCCAGCGGATTGCCCTGGCTCGTGGCCACCAGGTCGAAGTCGTCGATGATGATGAACACGTCCGGGCCGGTCCACCAGCTGCGGTCGCGCAACTGCCGCGGAGTGACGTCCTGCGGGGGCTGGCGGCGCGCGAACACCCCGCCCAGCGCCTCCATGTGCATCTGCAGCGAGCTCGCCGTCGGCGCGTACTCCAGCAGGTGCTCCTCCGGCAGCGCCCCGAGCAGGCTCCGCCGGTAGTCCCCGACCACCAGCCGCGCCCGGTCCGGGGTGTAGCGCTCCGCGATCCGGTGGGCGATGAGCCGCAGCAGGTTCGTCCTGCCCGACTCGCTCTCGCCGAACACGAGGAGGAACGGGTCGGTCTCGAAGTCGACGAACACCGGCTCCAGGTCGGTCTCGTCGATGCCGATCGCGATCCCGCGCTCCGGGTGCTCGCCGCCCTTGGGCAGCCGGTCGAAGTGGAGCAGCCGCGGCAGCAGCCGTACGCCGGGGGCGGCCTCGCCCGCCCAGTTCCGCTGGACGGAGCCCACGAAGGCGGCCGTGGCCTCCGCGAGGTCCTCCGCCGCGTGCGAGCCGTCGATCCGCGGCAGCGCGCCCAGGAAGTGCAGCTTCTCCGGGACCTGGCCCCGGCCGGGCATGCCCGTCGGGACGTTCGCCGCGACCTTGCGGTCGAACTCGGAGTCCATGACGTCGCCGAGGCGCAGCTCCAGCCGGCCGAGCAGCTGGTCCTTCAGCGCCGCCCGGACCTCCATGTACCGGGAGACCGTGATCACCACGTGGATGCCGTACCCCAGGCCCCGGGCCGCGATGTCCGTGACGATCTGCTCCAGGGCCTCGTACTCGCCCCGGAAGGCGCCCCAGCCGTCGACGACCAGGAAGACGTCGCCCCAGGCCTCGCCGGGCAGTTCGCCCGCCGCGCGCCGGCGCCGGTAGGTGCCGATCGAGTCGATGCCGTGCGCGCGGAAGAACTCCTCGCGCCGGCGCAGCACCCCGAAGACCTCCGCGACCGTGCGCCGCACCCGCTCCGGGTCCAGCCGGGAGGCGATCCCGCCCACGTGCGGCAGGCCGGCGACCGACGACAGACCGCCGCCGCCGAAGTCCAGCCCGTAGAACTGCACCTCGCGCGGGGTGTGCGTCAGCGCGAACGAGGAGATCAGCGTCCGCATCAGCGTCGACTTGCCCGACCGGGGGCCGCCGACCACCATCATGTGGCCCGCCGCGCCGGAGAAGTCCCGGTACAGCACCTCGCGCCGCTGCTCGAACGGCTTGTCGACGAGCCCGAGCGGTACGACCAGCCCGCCCGGCCGCGTGTACCCCTCCGCGTGCAGCCCGCGCTCCGCCGAAGGAGCCAGCGCCGGCAGCAGCTGGTCCAGCGGCGGGGCCTGGTCGAGCGGCGGCAGCCACACCTGGTGCGCCGGCACGCCCTGCCCCTCCAGCCGCCCCACGATCACGTCCAGCACGGTGTCCGCGAGCGCGTCGTCCCCCTGCCCGGACCGCTCCGCCTCCTCAGCCCGCGCCGTCAGGTACGCCGGGTCCGCAGCCGCGTACACCACGGGCACCGGCGCCGCCGTGAACAGCACCGGCCGCCGCTCCACCGGGAACGCCCCGACCGACGGGTCCGGCCCGCCCGAGCGGTAGGTGCCCGATACGTACGCCGCCTTGAAGCGCGTCATCTCGTCCGTACCGGACTTCAGGTAGCCCGAACCGGGCACCGACGGCAGGTGGTAGGCGTCCGGCACGCCGATCGCGGTGCGCGACTCCGCCGCCGAGAAGGTCCGCAGACCGATCCGGTACGACAGGTACGTGTCCAGCCCGCGCAGCTTGCCCTCCTCCAGGCGCTGCGAGGCCAGCAGCAGGTGCACGCCCAGCGACCGCCCGATGCGGCCGATCTGGATGAACATGTCGATGAAGTCCGGCTTCGCGGTCAGCAGCTCGGAGAACTCGTCGATGACCAGCACCAGCGAGGCCAGCGGCTCCAGCGGAGCGCCTGCCGCGCGGGCCTTCTCGTAGTCGTGGACGTTCGCGTAGTTGCCCGCCGAGCGCAGCAGCTCCTGACGGCGCTGGAGTTCGCCGCGGATCGAGTCGCCCATGCGGTCCACGAGCGTGAGGTCGTCCGCCAGGTTGGTGATGACCGCCGCGACGTGCGGCAGCCGTCCCATCCCGGTGAAGGTCGCACCGCCCTTGAAGTCGGCGAGCACGAAGTTGAGCGTCTGCGAGGTGTGCGTGACCGCCAGCCCCAGCACCAGCGTGCGCAGCAGCTCCGACTTGCCCGAACCGGTCGCGCCCACGCACAGCCCGTGCGGGCCCATGCCCTCCTGCGCGGCCTCCTTCAGGTCCAGCATCACCGGGGAGCCGTCCTCGCCGACGCCGATCGGCACGCGCAGCCGCTCGCCGGCCGAACGCGGCCGCCAGGACCGGGACACGTCGACGGAAGCGGCGTCGCCCAGGTTCAGCAGGTCCGTGAAGTCCAGATCGGCCAGCAGCGGCTCGTCCTCGTCCCCGCCGCCCGTGCGCAGCGGCGCCAGCTGCCGGGCCAGTGCCTCCGCCGCCGGCAGCGACAGGGTGTCCGGTACGCCCTCGTAGGCGACGCCCGCACCCGACTCCAGCCGCAGCCGGCCCGGCCGCACCACGACCGACAGCCCGCCGCGCGCCTCGTCGAGCTCGCCCGCCACCACCTCGACGACGGTGACGCCCTGGAGCCCCTCGGCCGCCGCGAACACCGACTCCGCGGGCACCGGACCCCCGCGCGAACCGGAGTCCAGGACGAGCACCACGTGCGGCCGGTCCAGCACCGGGGCCCCCTCCCGGCCGAACCGCGGCCGCCCCTCCAGCCGGGAGCCCAGCAGCCCCTCCACCTCGCCGAGGTCGTCGCCGAACAGCCGCTTCGTGCCGGCCCCGTCGATCTGCCCCGGCAACTGGGTGTGCGGCAGCCACTTCACCCAGTCCCAGTCGCGGGCCGCACCCGGCGCGGCCACCACCGCCACCGTCAGGTCCTCGGGGGAGTGCAGCGTCGCCAGCTGCGCGATCAGCGCGCGTGCCGTACCGCGCGCCGACTGAGGCTCCCCGGACACCGTCACGTGGTAGAAGGCCCGCAACGACACCGCCACCGGCAGCCCCTCCAGCGAGGAGTGCACCTTCAGGAACCGCTGCATCGCGCCCGCCGTCAGCGGCTCCAGCTCCTCCACCGGCGCCGTGTCCGGAGCCACCAGCGGGGTCGCCAGGCGCTGCGCCCCCAGCCCCAGCCGGGCCTGCGCGAAGTCGGCGTCGCCGACCCGCCGCTCCCACAGCCGCGAGCCCTCGGCCACCACCGACCACAACTGCTCCGGAGCCGGGTGGAGGTACAGCTGGGCGTCGCGCTGGGCCCGCGCGGTCCGGCGCACCCGCCGGCGTGTCTGCGCCAGGTACTTGAGGTAGTCCCGGCGCGCATCGGCCATGTGCCCCTGGGTGCCGCGCCGGTGGCGCACCAGCTGGGCGACGAGCATCCCCACCGTCGACACCAGCATCAGCACGCCCATGATCCGCATGAACGAAGGGATGTCCGGCAGGAAGAAGAAGACGGCGGAGGAGCCCATCCCGAGCATCGGGAGCAACTGCGCCGACACGCTCTCCTGCTGCCCTCTCGGAAGCTCCGGCGGCGCCTCCAACCGCACTTCCTCCGAGGGAACTTCGGGCGGCAGCGACCGGGGCGGGCGCTTGACGACGATCTGGCTCACCGGAGCATCAATCCCTAGAAGACGGCGGGGACGTCGCAACCGGCGCCCTCAAGTCCCGGGCGCGAAGGGTGGGTTCCTCCGCAGGAGCGGCGATCCTACTGGCCGGAGGGCCCTCCTCACTCCCGCTACCGTGGCGCGCACGCCAGCCACACACCAACGGGGGACACCAGGTGAACACCGCCGAGGCGACCGGCTTCCGCAGGGTCACCGTCGTGGCCCCCGACAGCCGCACGGACGTCGCCCTCCCCGAGGACATCGCCGTCGCCGACATCTACCCCGAGCTGCTGCGCCTCACCGGCCAGACCCAGCCCGTCGGCGCCCCCACCGGCTTCCACCTCGTCCTGCGCTCCGGCACCGTCCTCGACGGCGCCCGCACCCTCGCCGCCCAGCAGGTCCTCGACGGCGAGGTGCTGAGCCTGCGCCCCTTCGCGGAGTCCCTGCCGCCCGCCGTCTTCGACGACGTCTCCGACGCCGTCGCCTGCGCCGTGGTGAACGACCGCCACCGCTGGAGCGAGGACATGCTGCGCGGCGCGGGCCTGACCGGCGCCGCCGTCCTCTTCGTCCTCCTCGGCCTCGTCCTCTGGTACGCCGACCCCGTCCTGCACGACACGCACGGGCTGCCCGCGGTCGTCGCCGGCTGCGTCGGCCTGCTCCTCACCGCCGCCGCCGGGGTGCGCGCCCGCGTCCACCGCGACCGCGGCTCCGCCGCGGCGCTCGGCCTCGCCGCCGTCCCGCACCTGCTGCTCGCCGGCGCCGGCATCGTCGCCCCCGCCGCGGGCCAGGGCCCCGGCCGGCTCCAGTTCCTCCTCGGCTGCGTCTGCGTGCTCGTCGCCTCGGCCGCCCTCGTCGCCCTCACCCCCGACGGCGACGCCCCCTTCGTCGCGGCCACCTTCCTCGCCGCCACCGGGACCCTGGCCGGCTTCACCGCCATCGCCGCCGACACCGGCGCGACCGGCGCCGCGGCCGTCTGCGCCCCCGTCGCCGTCGGCCTCGTCGGCTTCCTCCCCGGGCTCTCCGCCCGCTTCGCCCGGCTCCCCATCGGCTACGCGGCCCCGCAGAGCGCCGTGGCCGCGTACGAGACCCCGGACCGCTACGAGACCGACCCGTACGGTGAGCGCGAGCGGTCCGCCGCCGAGCGGGCCGAGCACGCAGAGCAGTACGACGCCGGCGCCCCGCTCGACGCCGAGGCCATCGCCGCCCGGGCCCGCCGCGGCCACGAGACGCTCCTCGGCCTCGTCGGCGGCTGCTCCGCGGTCGCCGTCGGCGCCGCCGCCGTCCTCGGCTTCTCCGACGACACCTGGGCCCGGCTCCTGGCCCTGGCCACCGGGCTCGCCATGCTGCTGCGCGCCCGGCTCTTCCGCTACACCTCCCAGGTCGCCTGCGCCCTGGTGGCCGGGTTCGCCGCCATCGCCCTGCTCGTCCTCGGCCTCGCCGCGCACCCCCCGGCCGCCCTGCGCCAGCAGCTCGACCTGTACGGCGACCGCACCGGCCTGGACGTCCGTACCATCTGGCTCTCCGCCGCCGTCGCCGCCGGCGCGGCCCTCCTCGCCGGAATTTCACTGGTCATTCCCCGCAGGGGTCTGTCACCCTTCTGGGGGCGGCTGCTCGACCTCACCGAGGCGGCGGTCCTGCTCAGCCTGGTCCCGCTGGCCCTGGCCGTGCTCGGCGTCTACGCCCGGGCCCGCGCTCTCACCAGCTGAGACGGGGCGGAGCGGCAGCCTGGTACGCTGTGTGACGGCCGTTTGTGTACGCGCCCTCGGATTCTTCTGGGGGCTGCGCTCAGCGGACCCCGCCTCCCGAGTTACGGAAGATCCCCAGAGAATTCGACCTGGGGCACTCGGTGGCTACGAAGACCTAAACGAGGAGTACGCGTGCCGCTCGACGCCGCTACGAAGAAGCAGATCATCAGCGAGTTCGGTGCCAAGGAGGGCGACACCGGCTCTCCCGAGGTCCAGGTCGCGATGCTGTCCCGCCGCATCTCGGACCTGACCGAGCACCTGAAGGCCCACAAGCACGACCACCACTCCCGTCGTGGTCTGCTGATCCTGGTCGGCCAGCGCCGCCGCCTTCTGCAGTACCTGGCCAAGAAGGACATCCAGCGCTTCCGTACGCTGGTCGAGCGCCTCGGCATCCGCCGCGGTGCGGCCGGCGCCAAGTAAAGACGCTGTGAAGGGAGCGGTTCCCACACTGATGGGGCCGCTCCCTTTGCTGTACGTGCGCGACGTACCGGACGCTTTGTAGTCTGGAAGCGCGTGACGTCTGAAGAAGACGTGCACAACTGAAGAGGAGGAGCGCCCTCCCTACGCCGCCGGTCCTCGGTAGTGGCACCCGGAACGCCCACGACGGGCTCGAACCCCGGATGCTTCGATCGAAGACCGGCCCGCACGCAAGGAGCGCTTCTCCGCAACCGTCCACCACCACACGGGTGGCGGACGGAGACGACGAAAATGGAGAAAACGCTAGTGGAGAACGAGACCCACTACGCCGAGGCCGTCATTGACAACGGTTCCTTCGGCACCCGCACCATCCGCTTCGAGACGGGCCGTCTGGCCCGCCAGGCCGCCGGCTCCGCCGTTGCCTACCTGGACGACGACACGATGGTGCTTTCCGCCACCACCGCGTCGAAGAAGCCCAAGGACCAGCTCGACTTCTTCCCCCTGACGGTCGACGTCGAGGAGCGGATGTACGCGGCCGGCAAGATCCCCGGCTCCTTCTTCCGCCGTGAGGGCCGCCCCTCCGAGGACGCGATCCTCACCTGTCGCCTGATCGACCGCCCGCTGCGCCCGTCCTTCAAGAAGGGCCTGCGCAACGAGATCCAGGTCGTCGCCACGATCATGGCGCTCAACCCCGACCACCTGTACGACGTCATCGCGATCAACGCCGCGTCCGCGTCCACCCAGCTGGCCGGTCTGCCCTTCTCCGGCCCGATCGGCGGCGTCCGCGTCGCGCTGATCCGCGGCCAGTGGGTCGCGTTCCCGACGCACACCGAGCTCGAGGACGCCGTCTTCGACATGGTCGTCGCGGGCCGCGCGCTCGAGGACGGCGACGTCGCGATCATGATGGTCGAGGCCGAGGCCACCGAGAAGACCATCGCCCTCGTCAAGGGCGGCGCCGAGGCGCCGACCGAGGAGATCGTCGCCGCGGGCCTCGAGGCCGCGAAGCCGTTCATCAAGGCCCTGTGCAAGGCCCAGTCGGACCTCGCCGCCAAGGCCGCGAAGCCCGAGGGCGAGTTCCCGGTCTTCCTGGACTACCAGGACGACGTGTACGAGGCCCTCTCGGCCGCCGTCAAGGGCGAGCTCTCCCAGGCGCTGACCATCGCGGGCAAGCAGGACCGCGAGGCCGAGCTGGACCGCGTCAAGGAGATCGCCGCCGAGAAGCTCCTCCCGGCCTTCGAAGGCCGCGAGAAGGAGATCTCCGCCGCGTACCGCAGCCTGACCAAGGCCCTGGTCCGCGAGCGCGTCATCAAGGACAAGGTCCGCATCGACGGCCGCGGCGTCACGGACATCCGTACGCTGGCTGCCGAGGTCGAGGCCATCCCGCGCGTGCACGGCTCGGCGCTGTTCGAGCGTGGCGAGACCCAGATCCTGGGCATCACCACCCTGAACATGCTCCGCATGGAGCAGCAGCTGGACACCCTCTCCCCGGTGACCCGCAAGCGCTACATGCACAACTACAACTTCCCGCCGTACTCCGTCGGCGAGACCGGCCGCGTCGGTTCGCCGAAGCGCCGCGAGATCGGCCACGGCGCGCTCGCCGAGCGCGCGATCGTGCCGGTCCTCCCGACCCGCGAGGAGTTCCCCTACGCGATCCGTCAGGTGTCCGAGGCCCTCGGCTCCAACGGTTCGACGTCGATGGGCTCGGTCTGCGCCTCCACCATGTCGCTGCTGAACGCCGGTGTGCCCCTCAAGGCCCCCGTCGCCGGTATCGCCATGGGCCTGATCTCCCAGGAGATCGACGGCAAGACCCACTACGTCGCCCTCACCGACATCCTCGGTGCGGAGGACGCCTTCGGCGACATGGACTTCAAGGTCGCCGGCACCAAGGAGTTCGTCACCGCGCTCCAGCTGGACACCAAGCTCGACGGCATCCCGGCCTCGGTCCTGGCCGCCGCCCTCAAGCAGGCCCGCGACGCCCGCCTCCACATCCTCGACGTGATGATGGAAGCGATCGACACGCCGGACGCCATGTCCCCGTTCGCCCCCCGGATCATCACCGTCAAGATCCCGGTGGACAAGATCGGTGAGGTCATCGGCCCCAAGGGCAAGATGATCAACCAGATCCAGGAGGACACCGGCGCCGAGATCACGATCGAGGACGACGGCACCATCTACATCGGTGCCTCCGACGGCCCGGCCGCCGAGGCCGCCCGCGCCACGATCAACCAGATCGCCAACCCGACCATGCCGGAGGTCGGCGAGCGTTACCTGGGTACGGTCGTCAAGACCACCACCTTCGGTGCCTTCGTCTCCCTCATGCCCGGCAAGGACGGCCTGCTGCACATCTCGCAGATCCGCAAGCTCGCCGGTGGCAAGCGCGTGGAGAACGTCGAGGACGTGCTCGCGGTCGGCACCAAGGTCCAGGTCGAGATCGCCGAGATCGACTCCCGCGGCAAGCTCTCCCTGGTCCCCGTGATCGACGGCGAGGCCGCCGGCGACGACGCTGACAAGGACGACTCCGACAAGTGACGTCGCGTAGTTCCCGTGTGACGGCCCGCCCCTCTTCGGAGGGGCGGGCCGTCGCCCGTACCCAAACAGTGCTCAAAGGCACGAACGGCATCGGCACCGTCCGGCGCACGGTCCTCCCCGGCGGACTGCGCGTCGTCACCGAGACCCTGCCGTCCGTACGCTCCGCCACCTTCGGGATCTGGGCCCACGTCGGCTCCCGGGACGAGACGCCTTCGCTGAACGGCGCCACGCACTACCTGGAGCACCTCCTCTTCAAGGGCACCGACAAGCGCAGCGCCCTCGACATCTCCTCCGCGATCGACGCGGTCGGCGGAGAGATGAACGCCTTCACGGCGAAGGAGTACACCTGCTATTACGCGCGGGTGCTCGACACCGACCTGCCGCTGGCGATCGACGTCGTGTGCGACATGCTCACCGGCTCGCTGATCCTCGAATCCGATGTCGACGCCGAACGCGGAGTCATCCTCGAAGAGATCGCGATGACCGAGGACGACCCGGGCGACATGGTCCACGACCTGTTCGCCCAGACGATGTACGGGGACACCCCGCTCGGGCGCCCCGTCCTCGGCACCGTCGACACGATCAACGCGCTCACCGCCGACCGGATCCGCCGCTTCTACAAGAAGCACTACGACCCCACCCACCTGGTCGTGGCCGCCGCGGGCAACGTCGACCACAACAAGGTCGTACGCCAGGTCCGCGCGGCCTTCGAGAAGGCCGGCTCCCTGACCCGCGCCGACGCCGAGCCGATCGGCCCGCGCACCGGCACCAAGCGGATCCGCACCTCCGGCCGCGTCGAGCTCGTCAACCGCAAGACCGAGCAGGCCCACGTGGTCCTCGGCATGCCGGGCCTGGCCCGCACCGACGAGCGCCGCTGGGCGCTGGGCGTACTGAACACCGCGCTCGGCGGAGGCATGTCCTCCCGCCTCTTCCAGGAGGTCCGCGAGAAGCGCGGCCTGGCCTACAGCGTGTACTCGTACACCTCGGGCTTCGCCGACACCGGCCTCTTCGGCGTCTACGCCGGGTGCCGCCCCAACCAGGTCCACGACGTACTGCGGATCTGCCGGGACGAGCTCGACAAGGTCGCCGGCGAAGGGCTCACCGACGAGGAGATCCGGCGGGCCGTCGGCCAGCTGTCCGGCTCCACCGTCCTCGGCCTGGAGGACACCGGCGCGATCATGAACCGCATCGGGAAGAGCGAGCTGTGCTGGGGCGACCAGATGTCGGTCGACGACATGCTGGCCCGGATCGCCGCCGTCACCCCGGACGACGTCCGCTCGGTCGCACAGGATGTACTGGCCCAGCGGCCCTCGCTCGCCGTGATCGGCCCGCTGAAGGAGAAGCAGGCGGCCCGTCTCGACGAAGCGGTCGCCTGAGCGGGCCCCGAGACCGCTCCGTTCCCGTACGCACGTAAGGAAGCAAGCAATATGAGCAAGCTGCGCGTGGCAGTCCTCGGCGCCCAGGGCCGCATCGGCTCCGAGGCGGTCAGGGCCGTCCAGGCCGCCGAGGACATGGAGCTGGTGGCCGCCCTCGGCCGCGGCGACAAGCTGGAGACGCTGGCCGAGGCCGGCGCCCAGGTCGCGGTCGAGCTGACCACCCCGGCCTCCGTGATGGACAACCTGGAGTTCCTCGTCCGCCACGGGATCCACTCAGTGGTCGGCACCACCGGCTGGACCGAGGACCGCCTCGCCCAGCTGAACACCTGGCTCGCCGCCTCCCCGGCGACGGGCGTGCTCATCGCCCCGAACTTCTCCATCGGCGCCGTCCTCACGATGAAGTTCGCCGCCCAGGCCGCCCGGTACTTCGAGTCCGTCGAGGTCGTCGAGCTGCACCACCCCAACAAGGTCGACGCCCCCTCCGGCACGGCGACCCGTACGGCGCAGCTCATCGCGGCCGCCCGCGCCGAGGCCGGCCTCGGCGCGCAGCCCGACGCCACCGCCACCGCCCTCGACGGCGCGCGCGGCGCGGACGTCGACGGCGTCCCGGTGCACGCGATCCGCCTGCGCGGACTCCTCGCCCACCAGGAGGTCCTCCTCGGCGGCGAGGGCGAGACCCTGACCATCCGTCACGACTCCCTGCACCACAGCAGCTTCATGCCGGGCATCCTGCTCGGCGCGCGCCGCGTGACGCAGACCCCGGGCCTCACCTTCGGCCTGGAAAACTTCCTCGAACTCGGCTGACGAGCTAGGCAGCGGAACCATGCGCGCGAAGATCACCTACTTCATCACGGCCGCCGTCCTGGCCGTCTACTTCGTCCTGGCCGGCGGCCGGGGCCTGATGCTGATCCGGCTCGGGACCCCGATCACCGTCCCGTTCGGGCTGGCCGTGCTGATCCTGCCGGTCATCGGCGTCTGGTTCCTCTGGAAGAACACCCGGTTCGTCACCAGGGCCCACCAGCTCGCGGCCGAGCTGGAGGCCGAGGGCGGACTGCCCGTGGACGAGCTCGAGCGGGACACGTACGGCCGGATCCTGCGGGATTCCGCCGACGAGGTCTTCGCGCGCCGCAAGGCCGAGACCGAGGACGCGCCGGGGGACTGGCGCAGCTGGTTCCGCCTCGCGGTCGCCTACCACGACGCCCGCGACACCCCGCGGGCGCGCAAGGCCATGCAGCGGGCGATCTCCCTGCACGACGTCCCGGCCCCATGAGCGAAGCCCGTACGGGAAGTGTTCCCGTACGGGCTCTGCGGGCGATCGCGACGGATCAGGCGGGCACGGCCCGGTACTCGGCGGCCCAGGCCTCGACCGAGTCGGCGGCCCGGTCGAACGCCTCGGTCCGCGACAGGAAGTCGGCGTTGTGGTCGGTCAGCAGCACCGGCAGCGCGGCCCCGCCGCGCGCGGCCACCGTCAGGGCCTGACCCTGCACGGTCCTCGGCAGTCCGAGCCAGCGCACGGGCTGCTGCACCGTGCGCACTTCGGCGACCTGGCTCCACGGGATCGAGCGGGTCCCGAAGAACCCCACCCTGCGGAGCCCCTTGCGGCTCACCCAGACGCCCGTGCGCAGCAACCGCAACGCGGTCCCGACCACGGCCAGCGAGGCGGCCAGAGCGCCCAGGGCGCCGGTCCAGGTGCCCGCCGCGGTGATGATGACCGTGGCGAACAGCATGAAGGAACCGAGCAGGAGCAGCAGCGCCGCGATGGCGACCCGCCAGGGGCCCGGGCGGTAGGGGCGCCGCCAGCGGTCGTGGTCCTCGTGGGGGAGGGTCTCCCCGGTGTCGTGCGCGTCGAATGCGCCGTCGGCCGTCAGGAAGGGCAGGGGCACGGCAGGACCTCACTCACATGCACGTTCGGTTGGGCTGTGCCCGTGAGGCTACCGCCCCTCGGAGGCCTCCGACTGCTGCGACTTCGCCGGTGCCTGGTTCGGCTGCAGTGCGGGCATCCCGAAGAGCAGCGAGCCGACGAGCCCCGCCACGACGGTCAGTCCGACCAGACTACGGGCGGCGATCTGGGTCTTGCTCAGGCTCTCGGGCGGCGGTGGAGTGACGTTACTGCGAAAACGGTCGGCCTCGGCGACGAAGGCGAACGGGACGGGTTCGCGCCGGCGGAACATGGAGAGACTCTCCTGACGGTCGGGCCCGGGGGGCGATGGGGTTGCGGGACGGGGGCTGGCGTTCTACTACGTAGGACGCGCAGAAGCCCCGATCGGTGCCGGATTTCGGGACATTAACCAAATTTTATGGCGCCGCGTCAGATGAACCGGCCACGGACCGGGTCGGCACGGGGCTGCTCGGATCGGTCCGCGGACCGCCGTAGAGTGGGCGCCGCCCCAAGTGAGACCCGTTCGGAAGGACCCCTCGGTGAGCGAGACCGCCGCTTCAGACCTGAAACCCACGTTCCGCAGCGATGTGACGGTGGAGCTGGTGAAGCACTCCGCCGCCGACTCCGACGTCCTGTGGGCCGCCCGTGTGTCCACGGCCGGCGAACAGTCGCTCGAGGAACTGCAGAAGGACCCGGAGCGCTCCAAGGGCCTCATCAACTACCTGATGCGCGACCGCCACGGCAGCCCCTTCGAGCACAACTCGATGACCTTCTTCATCAGCGCCCCGATCTTCGTGTTCCGCGAGTTCATGCGCCACCGCGTGGGCTGGTCCTACAACGAGGAATCGGGCCGCTACAGGGAGCTGGAGCCGGTCTTCTACGTCCCGGACGCCGAGCGCAAGCTGGTCCAGGAGGGCCGCCCCGGCAAGTACGTCTTCGTCGAGGGCACCGAGGCCCAGCAGGAGCTGACGGGCCGGGTCATGGAGGACTCGTACCGCCAGGCCTACGAGGCCTACCAGGAGATGCTGGCGGCGGGCGTGGCCCGCGAGGTTGCCCGTTCGGTCCTGCCGGTCGGTCTTTTCTCCTCGATGTACGCCACGTGCAACGCGCGCTCGCTCATGCACTTCCTCGGCCTGCGCACCCAGCACGAGCTGGCGGCGGTCCCGTCCTTCCCGCAGCGGGAGATCGAGATGGTCGGCGAGAAGATGGAGCAGCAGTGGGCGGCTCTCATGCCGCTCACGTACGCCGCCTTCAACGGCAACGGCCGCGTCGCCCCGTAAGGCCGGAAGGGCCGGACCGCACAGATGTGCGGGCCAAGTCCGAAGTGTCCGTATTGCGGCGTTTCGTAAAGTTCATCTAGGCTGATCAAACGGACCCGGCACTGCTTGAACCCCCGAGCAGGCAGTGCCGGGCTCCAACACACTCATCACGTCCCCCGAGGGGACACCGCGAGCATGGCAGCGAGTAGCGTGTTACCCATGGCTCCGATCTCGACTCCGCAGACCCCCTTCGGGCGGGTCCTCACCGCCATGATCACGCCGTTTACGGCGGATGGCGCACTTGACCTCGACGGCGCGCAGCAGCTCGCCGTCCACTTGGTGGACGCAGGCAACGACGGCCTGATCATCAACGGCACCACCGGTGAGTCGCCGACCACCACCGACGCGGAGAAAAACGACCTCGTACGAGCCGTACTCGAAGCGGTCGGGGACCGGGCCCACGTGGTCGCCGGCATCGGCACCAACGACACCCGCCACACCCTCGAGCTCGCCCGCCAGGCCGAGCGCACCGGCGCGCACGGCCTGCTCGCGGTCACCCCGTACTACAGCAAGCCGCCGCAGGAGGGCCTCTTCCGGCACTTCACGGCGATCGCCGACGCCACCGAGCTGCCGGTCATGCTCTACGACATCCCCGGCCGCAGCGGTGTCCCGATCAACACGGAAACCCTCGTCCGGCTGGCCGAGCACCCCCGTATCGTTGCCAACAAGGACGCCAAGGGCGACCTCGGCCGCGCCAGCTGGGCCATCGCCCAGAGCGGCCTGGCCTGGTACTCGGGCGACGACATGCTGAACCTGCCGCTCCTCTCGGTCGGCGCGGTCGGCTTCGTCTCCGTGGTCGGCCACGTGGTCACCCCCGAGCTCCGCGCCATGCTCGAGGCCCACCTGGGCGGCGACGTCCAGAAGGCCACCGAGATCCACCAGAAGCTGCTCCCCGTCTTCACCGGCATGTTCCGCACCCAGGGCGTGATCACGACCAAGGGCGCGCTGAACCTGCAGGGCCTGCCCGCGGGCCCGCTGCGGCTCCCGCTGGTCGAGCTGACCGCCGAAGAGACGGCGCAGCTCAAGATCGATCTTGCCCGCGGCGGGGTACAGCTCTGACACCAGACTTCACAACTGAATAAGCGGAACCACACAAGACAAAGCAAGTGCACGAATGACATGCGCGCCACGTGCCTCGACGGGTACGTGGCGCGCGTGGTGAAGGAGAACCTTTTGAGCCATCCGCATCCTGAACTCGGTCCGCCGCCGAAGCTCCCCAAGGGCGGCCTTCGGGTCACCCCCCTGGGCGGTCTCGGTGAGATCGGCCGCAACATGACCGTCTTCGAGTTCGACGGCCGTCTGCTGATCGTCGACTGCGGCGTCCTCTTCCCCGAAGAGGAGCAGCCGGGCATCGACCTGATCCTGCCGGACTTCTCGTCCATCCGGGATCGCCTCGACGACATCGAGGGCATCGTCCTCACGCACGGTCACGAAGACCACATCGGCGCCGTCCCGTACCTCCTCCGGGAGAAGCCGGACATCCCGCTGATCGGCTCCAAGCTGACGCTGGCCCTCATCGAGGCGAAGCTCCAGGAGCACCGCATCCGCCCCTACACCCTCGAGGTGAAGGAAGGCGAGCGCGAGAACCTCGGCCCCTTCGACTGCGAGTTCATCGCGGTCAACCACTCCATCCCGGACGCCCTGGCCGTGGCCATCCGCACCGGCGCCGGCATGGTCGTCTGCACCGGCGACTTCAAGATGGACCAGCTGCCGCTGGACAAGCGCCTCACCGACCTGCACGCCTTCGCGCGTCTGAGCGAAGAGGGCATCGACCTCCTTCTCTCGGACTCGACGAACGCCGAGGTCCCGGGCTTCGTCCCGCCCGAGCGCGAGATCTCCAACGTCCTGCGCACGGTCTTCGCGAACGCCAGCAACCGGATCATCGTGGCGAGCTTCGCCAGCCACGTGCACCGCATCCAGCAGATCCTCGACGCCGCCCACGAGTACGGACGCAGGGTCGCCTTCGTCGGCCGTTCGATGGTCCGCAACATGGGCATCGCCCGCGACCTGGGCTACCTGAAGGTCCCGGCCGGTCTCGTCGTGGACGTCAAGACCCTCGACGACCTGCCGGCCCACGAGGTCGTCCTGGTCTGTACGGGTTCCCAGGGCGAGCCGATGGCGGCCCTGTCCCGCATGGCCAACCGCGACCACCAGATCCGGATCGTCCCCGGCGACACCGTGATCCTGGCGTCGTCCCTGATCCCGGGCAACGAGAACGCGGTCTACCGCGTGATCAACGGCCTGACCCGCTGGGGCGCCAACGTCGTGCACAAGGGCAACGCCAAGGTGCACGTCTCGGGCCACGCCTCCGCCGGCGAGCTGCTGTACTTCTACAACATCTGCAAGCCGCGGAACCTCATGCCGGTCCACGGCGAATGGCGCCACCTGCGCGCCAACGCCGAGCTCGGCGCCCTGACGGGCGTACCGAAGGACCGCATCGTCATCGCGGAGGACGGCGTCGTCGTCGACCTCATCGACGGCAAGGCGCGGATCTCCGGCAAGGTCCAGGCCGGCTACGTCTACGTGGACGGCCTCTCGGTCGGCGACGTGACGGAGGTCCACCTCAAGGACCGCAAGATCCTCGGCGACGAGGGCATCATCTCGGTCTACGTCGTGGTGGACAGCACCACGGGCAAGGTCGTCAGCGGCCCGAACATCCAGGCCCGCGGCTCCGGCATCGACGACTCGGCGTTCGCGTCCGTCCTGCCGAAGATCGAGGAGGCCATCGCCCGCGCGGCGGCCGACGGCGTCGCCGAGCCGCACCAGATCCAGCAGCTCATCCGCCGCACGATGGGCAAGTGGGTCTCGGACGGCTACCGCCGCCGCCCGATGATCCTCCCGGTCGTCGTCGAGGTCTGACCCTCGCCGTAGCGATCTCACCGGAGCGGGGCAACCGGATTTGCATCCGGGGGCCCCGCTCCAGTACGTTTACGTCTCCACCTCGCACGACGCCCGTGCACACACGTGTGCCCGGACGGTTCGGTGCGGGCGGGTGGGAATCCGGACCGGGGAAACCTGATATGGTCTGGCTCGCCCGAAAGGGAATGGCTCTCCAATGGCCATCCAATTCAAATCCAAGCCGGATAGGCGCGGAAATGATCTGGTAGAGTTGGAATCGCCGGAAAGGGAAACGCGAAAGCGAGGAACTGGAAAGCGAAACCCGCTTCGACCGGGAATCGGACACGAAAGAGTCTGATAGAGTCGGAGACACAAGAACGAAGGAAGCGCCCGGAGGAAA
>NZ_JBSGXB010000162.1:0-16952 GCF_053609185.1 Streptomyces sp. NPDC054956
CTTGACGGGCCGGCCCGGCGCGGAAGGACACTGGACTTCCGGGACGCCCCCCGGTCACCGTCGAAGCCACCGAGTGCGTGGGCCCCGCCAACCCCGGCTCCGGCCCACCGTCGCAGCCCCACCCGCCCCGCCCCCTACGGCGGGATCAGGCCTTCTTCGGGCCTTGCGGCTCCGGCGCCGTGAGGTCGATCAGGCGGCAGACCGTTTCGATGTCGATCTTTACCTGGGCGATCGACGCGCGGCCCGAGAGCCAGGTGATCAGGGCCGAGTGCCAGGTGTGTTCGATCACGCGGACCGCTGAGAGCTGTTCCGCCGTCGGCGGGGCGTCCAGGCCCATGGCGTCGAGGATGATCGCCGTGGTCAGGCGGGACACCGTGTCCACCTCGGGGCTCACGCTGCGGTCCGCGAAGGTGAGGGCGCGGACCATCGCGTCGGCCAGGTGGGGTTCGCGCTGGAGGGCGCGGAAGGCGCGCATCAGGGTTTCGGCGACCCGGGCCGCCGGTTCGTCGCCCGCCGGGGGGCGTTTGCGCAGCGTCGTGTGCATGTGCTGGAGCTGGTCCTGCATGGTGGCGACGAGCAGGTGCACCTTGGACGGGAAGTAGCGGTACAGCGTGCCGAGGGCGACGCTGGAGGACTCCGCGACCTCGCGCATCTGGACCGCGTCGAAGCCGCCCCGGCTGGCCAGCTGGGCGCTGGCGTGCAGGATCCTCCTGCGACGTGCCTCCTGACGTTCCGTCAGGGGTGGGGACGCCGGTGTGGTGACGGCTGGGGTCACGGCCTTCGCTTCCGCTGTCATCTGTCCCGTTCCAAGGCGTTCCACGTTTGTGTGAGAGGGGTTGTGCGGGGCTGCTCCGCGCCCAGCATGGCAGGCGCCCGAGCCGTGGCGCGAATCACCCGCCACCCCTCTTACGGTGTGGTTTCCGGCCGGTAGATTCAATGGTCTTCAACGGATCAAGTCTGAAACTTGTTCTACATTATCCGAGCGGTTACGCTCCGGCGAAAGTGCAGGGAGAAGGGGGCCGAGAGTGACCGCTGAGGCCATGGTGACGAGCCCTTTCACGGGTTCACCCGCCGACGGCAGCCGCCCGTTGCGGATCGCGCTCCTCACCTATAAGGGGAACCCGTTCTGCGGTGGCCAGGGCGTCTACGTCCGGCACCTCTCGCGCGAGCTCGTGAAACTGGGCCACTCCGTCGAGGTGATCGGCGCGCAGCCCTACCCGGTCCTCGACACGGGCGCCACGCTCACCGAGCTCCCCAGCCTGGACCTCTACCGCAGCCCCGACCCGTTCCGGACCCCCAAGCGCGACGAGTACCGGGACTGGATCGACGCCGTCGAGGTCGCCACCATGTGGACCGGAGGCTTTCCCGAGCCGCTGACCTTCTCGCTGCGCGCCCGCCGCCACCTGGCCGCCCGCGCCGGCGAGTTCGACGTGATCCACGACAACCAGACCCTCGGGTACGGGCTGTTGGGCGACCTGGGCGCTCCGCTGGTCACCACCATCCACCACCCCATCACCGTGGACCGCGAGCTGGACCTGGCCGCCGCCAAGGACCGCAAGAAGCGCGCGTCCGTCCGCCGCTGGTACGCCTTCACGCGCATGCAGGGCCGCGTCGCCCGCCGTCTGCCCTCCGTGCTCACCGTCTCCGGCTCCTCGAAGCAGGAGATAGCCGACCACCTCGGTGTCCAGTGCGAGCGCATCCACGTCGTCCACATCGGCGCCGACACCGACCTGTGGTCGCCCGACGCCTCCGTGGCCGAGGTGCCCGGCCGGATCGTGACGACCTCCAGCGCCGACGTCCCCCTCAAGGGGCTCGTGCACCTCGTCGAGGCGCTCGCGAAGCTCCGTACCGAGCAGCCCGACGCCCACCTCGTCGTCGTCGGCAAGCGCGCCGAGAAGGGCCCGGTCGCCCGCGCGATCGAGACGTACGGGCTCCAGGACGCCGTCCGCTTCGTCAAGGGCATCACCGACGCCGAACTCGTCGACCTGGTGCGCAGCGCGCAGGTCGCCTGCGTCCCCTCCCTCTACGAGGGCTTCTCGCTCCCCGCCGCCGAGTCCATGGCCACCGGCACCCCGCTGGTGGCCACCACCGGCGGTGCGATCCCCGAGGTCTCCGGACCCGACGGCGAGACCTGCCTCGCGGTGCCGCCCGGCGACGCGGGCGCGCTGGCCGCGGCCCTCGGCCGGCTGCTGGGCGACCCGGAGCTGCGCGCCCGCCTCGGTGCCGCCGGCCGCGAGCGGGTACTGGCCCGCTTCACCTGGGCCAAGGCCGCGGAGGGCACCGTCGTGCACTACCGCGCCGCCATGCAGCAGGCCGCCACCGCCTCCCGCGGCCGCGGCACACGGTGAGTTTCACCTTCCGTCCGATGCAGTTCCCCTCTCACCCCCGCGACCGCGAAGGCAGGACCACGTGCTGACCGTCGATTTCTCCCGGTTCCCGCTCGCCGCAGGCGACCGCGTACTCGATCTGGGCTGCGGCGCAGGCCGGCACGCCTTCGAGTGCTACCGGCGCGGCGCCCAGGTGGTCGCCCTCGACCGCAACGGCGAGGAGATCCGCGAGGTCGCCAAGTGGTTCGCCGCCATGAAGGAGGCCGGTGAGGCACCGGCCGGGGCCACCGCCACCGCCATGGAGGGCGACGCCCTCGCGCTGCCCTTCCCCGACGAGTCCTTCGACGTGATCATCATCTCCGAGGTGATGGAGCACATCCCCGACGACAAGGGCGTCCTCGCCGAGATGGTCCGTGTCCTGAAGCCCGGCGGACGCATCGCCATCACCGTGCCGCGCTACGGCCCCGAGAAGATCTGCTGGGCGCTCTCCGACGCCTACCACGAGGTCGAGGGCGGCCACATCCGCATCTACAAGGCGGAGGAGCTCCTCGGCAAGATGGAGTCCGCCGGCCTCAAGCCGTACGGCACGCACCACGCGCACGGCCTGCACTCGCCGTACTGGTGGCTCAAGTGCGCCTTCGGCGTCGACAACGACAAGGCCCTGCCCGTGAAGGCGTACCACAAGCTCCTGGTCTGGGACATCATGAAGAAGCCGCTGCTCACGCGGGTCGCGGAGCAGGCTCTGAACCCGGTCATGGGCAAGAGCTTCGTCGCCTACGCGACCAAGCCGCACCTGCCCGTGAGCGCGGCCGCGGGCGCCGAGAAGTGAGCTCGCCCGGGCGCACCGCACCCGAGCACCTGGTCCTGGACGGCGTACTGACCGCGGAGCAGGCCGCCGCCACGGTCGAGGGCATCCTCGCCGCGCAGCGCGCCGACGGGGCGATCCCGTGGTTCCGCGGCCACCACCTCGACCCGTGGGACCACACCGAGGCCGCCATGGCGCTCGACGTGGCGGGCGAGCACGAGGCCGCGGAGCGGGCGTACGACTGGCTCGTGCGCCACCAGAACGAGGACGGCTCCTGGTTCGCCGCCTACGCGGACCGCGAGGACGGGGTCGACACCCACGAGCCGCAGGACGCGAGCCTGGAGAGCAACTTCGTCGCGTACCTCGCCGTCGGCGTCTGGCACCACCACCTGTCCACCGGTGACGACGCCTTCCTCGACCGCATGTGGCCGGCCGTGTACGCGGCCGTGGAGTTCGTGCTGCGGCTCCAGCAGCCCGGCGGCGAGATCGGCTGGAAGCGCGAGGCCTCGGGCGAACCGGTCCGCGACGCCCTGCTGACCGGGTCCTCCTCCATCCACCAGGCGCTGCGCTGCGCGCTGGCCATCGCCGAGCACCGGGGCGAGCCGCAGCCGGACTGGGAGCTGGCCGCGGGCGCCCTCGGGCACGCGATACGCCGGCACCCGGAGCGGTTCCTGGACAAGTCCCACTACTCCATGGACTGGTACTACCCCGTCCTGGGCGGGGCGCTGACCGGCGCGGAGGCGAAGGCGCGGATCGAGGAGCGCTGGGACGAGTTCGTCGTCCCGGACCTGGGCGTGCGCTGCGTACTGCCGAACCCCTGGGTGACCGGCGGGGAGTCCTGCGAACTGGCGCTCGCGCTCTGGGCCATGGGGGAGTCGGACCGGGCGCTGGAGATCCTGCGCTCGATCGGCCACCTGCGGGCCGAGAACGGCATGTACTGGACCGGGTACGTCTTCAAGGACCGTGCCGTGTGGCCGGTTGAGCAGACCACCTGGACGGCGGGCTCCCTGCTCCTCGCGGTGGCCGCGCTGGGCGGCGACGAGGCGACGGGCGTCGTCTTCGGCGGTCTGACCCTGCCGGTCGGCCTGGAGCCGGACTGCTGCGAGTGAACACCGCGTTCGTCCCCCGGCCGGCCGGGGGACGAACGGCGGTCAGCGGCGGTACAGGCGCCCGGCCACGGCGTGGCCGATGACGAGATAGGCGACGGCGGCGATGCCGTAGCCGACCACCACCTGGACCCATGCGCGGGTGAAGGTGAACAGGTCGTAGGACCAGCCGGCCAGCCAGGTGGCCGCGTCGTGGATGAAGTCGACCAGGCTGTTGCCCTGGTTGGCGTCCAGCAGGTACAGCAGGATCCACAGGGCGATCACGAAGGCCATGACGTCCGCGACGACCGCGACGACGCGGCCCGCTTGCCGACTGCTGTCCCTGGTACGTACTCGCGTGTGTGTGGGCATGGTGCGCGTCTTGCCGCCTTTGGGCCGGGTAAACCCGAACGGGTCCCCCGGGTGGCGGAGTCGCTTCGGCGGGGTGAGGCTGCGGGGGACCCCTGAGTCCCCGGAGGCAACCCGTGTCCCTACCCACCCGAACCGTCCGATTCCGTCGCGCCCTCACGGCGGTGCTGCTGTCCTGCGCGCTCCTGGGCGGTGCCACCGCCTGCGGCTCGGGCGGCGACGACGCCGCGAGCAGCCAGAGCGACGAGGTATCGGTGGCCATGGCCGCGTTCGCCGAGGCCGACGCGGCGGCCTCGGCCGAGGACGCGGAGGCGGCCGCCGCCTCTCCCTCGGCCAGCAGCGCCGAGGAGAAGCAGAAGTTCGCCAAGACCCGCTTCGTGGCCAACGCCGGGCTCGCGGCCGGAGCCACGTACCAGTGGATCATCAAGCCGTACCGTGACGGCAAGTTCAAGAAGGGTGCCAAGGGCCGCAAGTTCGCCCTCGTCAAGGCGGGTCTCGCCGGTGCCTTCGCCTACAACCGGCTCAAGGCCGCCTCCGAGAACGCCAAGGGCGACCCGCTGCTGTCGAAGGCCGTGGGTCCGCTGACGGCGGGCATCGACTCCCTCAAGGGCCTCGGGTCCAAGCTGCGCAAGGGTGACGCCGGCGACGCCGACATCAGTGCCTTCGAGAACATCATCAACGGGGTCAAGGACGCCGGGAAGAGCGCCGGCGCCACGGTGACCGACAAGGTCCCGAGCGCGGGCCAGCTGGCGGGCTGAGCCCCTGCCCCCGCATGGTCGGAAACAGGCCGGACCGGATCGTTCCGGTCCGGCCTGTTTCAATGGGCGGGTGATCGAGTACGTGTTCATCGCCGGGGCGGCCGCCGGAGCCGGCTGGCTCCTGCGCCGCAAGCACCGCCGGCGCGTGGCCGACGGGCCCGCCCCCGGCATCCCCTGCATGGCGCGCCTGCCCGCCGGGCAGGGCCGCTGGCGCACGGGCCGGGTGTACGTCGAACAGGGCACGGCCCGCTGGGTGCCCGGGCGGGGCGAGCCGGTGCTCCTCGCCGACGGCCGGGCCACGGACGTACGGGCGCCTTCCGTGAAGGAGGGCCTCTCCATCAACCCCGGCTCGCGGATCGTGACCTGCGCGTACGCGGACGGCGCCACCGCCACCGGCAGCATCGAGATCGCCGTGATGCCACTGGACCTGCGGGAACTGATCGCCGCCCTGCCGCAGGCGGACCCGGAGCCGGGTTCGGAGCCGGGTTCGGAGCCGGGCTCCGGGACAAGCCGCGACCCCGCCTAGGAGTTCAGCTCCGCCAGCACCCGCAGGGTGTGCGGGTCCGGGGCCGTCAGGAGCAGGTCGGTGACCGGGCCCTTGCGCCACAGTTCGAGGCGCTCCGCGATCCGCTCCCGGGGGCCGACCAGGGAGATCTCGTCGGCGAACGCGTCCGGGACGGCCATGACCGCCTCCTCCTTGCGCCCGGCGAGGAACAGCTCCTGGATCCGCCGCGCCTCCTCCTCGTAACCCATCCGGCCCATCAGGTCGGCGTGGAAGTTGCGGGCCGCGTGCCCCATGCCGCCGATGTAGAAGCCGAGCATCGCCTTCACCGGGAGCAGCCCCTCGGCGACGTCGTCGCAGACCTTCGCCCGCGCCATCGGGGCGATCATGAACCCCTCGGGGAGGTCGGTCAGCGCGGCCTGGTAGACGTCCGTGCGGGTCGGTGACCAGTACAGGGGGAGCCAGCCGTCCGCGATGCGGGTGGTCTGGGCGATGTTCTTGGGGCCCTCCGCGCCCAGCAGGACCGGCAGGTCGGCGCGGAGCGGGTGGGTGATGGGCTTGAGCGGCTTGCCGATGCCGGTGCCGTCGGCGCCCCGGTACGGGTGGCTGTGGAAGCGGCCGTCCAGCGCGACGGGCGCCTCGCGGCGCAGCACCTGGCGGATGACGTCCACGTACTCGCGGGTCGCCGTGAGGGGGCTGGAGGGGAAGGGGCGCCCGTACCAGCCCTCGACCACCTGCGGGCCGGACAGGCCCAGGCCCAGCATCATCCGGCCGCCGGAGAGGTGGTCCAGGGTCAGGGCCTGCATGGCGGTGGCGGTGGGGGTGCGGGCGGCCATCTGCGCGATGGCGGTGCCCAGGCGGATGCGCGAGGTGTGGGCGGCGATCCAGGTGAGCGGGGTGAAGGCGTCCGAGCCCCAGGCCTCGGCGGTCCACACCGAGTCGTAGCCGAGGTTCTCGGCTTCGGCGGCGAGGTCGAGGTGGTCCGGGTTGGGGCCGCGGCCCCAGTAGCCGAGTGCGAGTCCGAGGCGCATGTACGGTCCCCTCCGCGATGCCGGCACGATGCCGGGTCAGCTCTATCTGACGATGCGTCAGGTGACTGTAGGGCAACGGCCCCCCGCCCGGAAGGGCGGGGGGCCGCTGTGACGTCGTACGGGTCCTGCGGGCCGGTCAGCCGCGCTGGATGCCCGAGGTGTCGTTCAGGACGCCGCGACGGCCGTCCTGGGTCTGGGCGATCAGCGTGGCCGGACCGCGCTGCTCCACGGCCAGGTACCAGGTGCCCGGCGCGAGTTCCGCGATCGGCGCGGGGCTGCCGTCCTCCGCGAAGAGGGGGCGGGCCACCGGAACGGCGAACCAGAACGGGGTGAAGTCCGCCGCCGGGGCGGGCGCGGAGTCCTGCGGCGCGGGCGCCGGAGCGGGCTCCGGGGAGCCGCCGTAGGGCGGGGCCGGCTGCGGGGTGGCCCCGTACTGCTGCGGCTCCTGGCCGCCCGGGTACCCGTAACCGGCGCCCGGCTGCGGCTGGCCACCGTACGGCGGGACGGCCGCGGCCGCGGGCTTCGGGTCCGGAACCAGCTGGCCGGCGAGGGCGGGGAGCTTCGCGCCGAACAGGGTGACACCGGCCAGAGCCGCGGTCGCCAGGAAGGCGAGGACGGCACCCGCGCCCAGGTCGATCCCGGTCGGGCAGGTGATCAGGGCCCACAGGGCCGACCAGGCGGCCGAAACCGCGAGGACGGTGCCCCAGGCCTGGAACGGGATGCCCAGGAGCTGGCGGCCGGCGGGCTGGAAGCGGGCGGCGAGGAGCAGGCCGACCGCGATGAAGGCGAGCAGGAAGATGCTCGGGAGAGCCAGGTGGTAGGAGTCGGTGTCCCACACACTCGGGGTGTTGATGTTGGTCGCGGAATAGAAATCGAGGAACGAGGCGATGAACAGCAGCGCCGCTGCTCCGATCACCACGCCGTCGCCTCGAGTGAGGGAGCGGATGTTCACGTCTTAGGTGTCCTTCTCGGTCTCGTCGTCTCGTGGTGCCGTGGTCGCACGCCATGACGGAGTGGGCGGGCGGCACCATGGTACGGAGGTCCACCGCGGCCGAGAGGGTCGGGGCTGCGGGCCGCCCCGAAGGACGGCCCGTGGGGACTACCCGCCGAGGAAGCCTACGATGCCGTCCGCGATTCCCTGAGCCGCTTTCTGCCGCCACTCCGGACTCGACAGCTGCGCCGCGTCCTTGGCGTCACGCATGTTGCCGCATTCGATGAACACCTTGGGGCGGGTCGAGAGGTTCAGTCCGCCGAGATCGTCGCGGATCACCAACCCGGTACCGCTGCCGAGGTAGTTGGCGGGGGCGGAACCCGTGGTGCGGGCGAAGTTCCCGGCTACCCGCTCGCCGAGCTGCCGGGACGGTTCGATGATCTTAGCGGTGTCCGCGCCGCCGCCCTTCACCTTGGCCGGGAGGATGACGTGGAAGCCGCGGTTGCCCGCGGAGACCCCGTCGGCGTGGACGGAGACGACGGCTTCGGCGTTCGCCTCGTTGCCGATGCGGGCGCGCTCGTCGATGCAGGGGCCGAAGGGGCGCTCGGCGCCCGCCTCGTGGGTGAGGATCACCTTGAGGCCCTTGGCCTCCAGGACGGTCCGCAGCCGCCGGGAGACGTCCATGCTGAACTCGGCTTCCATGTAGCCGGAGTTGGTGGTGGTGCCGGTGGTGTCGCACTCCTTGCGGTTGGTGCCGATGTCCACCTGGCGGTTGATCTCGGTGGTGTGCTTGAAGTTGCCGGTGTTGTGGCCGGGGTCGATGACGACGACGCGGCCGGCGAGGGATGTGGCGGTGGTGGGGGTGCCGGTCCCGGTGCTCGGGCTCGCGTCGGCGGGGGCGTTCGCCGGGCTGCTCGCGGGGGCGCTCGCGGGGGACCCCGGGCCCGCGGCCGTGGCGGCGTTCGCGCCCGCGTCCGGCGACCGGGAGCCGAGCGGCATCACGATCCGCGGCGGGCGGGAGTCGTCGGTCGCACCTCCGCCGAGCACCTCGGTCAGCACCCAGCCCGCGAGGCAGACCGGGGCGAGCGCGGCGACCGCGACGGCCAGCGTGGACCGGCGGGCGTACCAGGGCCGGTCCGGGCTCACGGAGGAGGCGGACTCGGGAGGCGGGGGGCTGTCGTCGTAGCGCACCCGGCGATGCTAGACCGGGGGTCGGTCGTGCGTACGGACCGTGGGCCAATCGGGGGCGCGGTGCGCTTATATGCCGACCCGGCCTGTGGGCCTCACCCGCCGGCCGGGCCGGCCGGGCCCGCGCGGCGGCGGGCGGGGCGGGTCAGATGCCCTGGGAGACTCGGCGCAGGACGCGGAGGGAGTCCGTCACCGAGACCTCCTCGAAGGCGCCGGAGGCCATCGCGCGGAGGTAGATGCGGTACGGCGCCTGCCCCCCGTCCGCGGGGTCGGGGAACACGTCGTGGATCACCAGCGTGCCGCCCGCGGCGACGTGCGGCGCCCAGCCCTCGTAGTCGCCCGTGGCGTGCTCGTCGGTGTGCCCGCCGTCGATGAAGACGAGGCCGAGCTTCCCGCCCCACGCGGCGGCGACCTGCGGGGAGCGGCCCACGATCGCGATGACGTGCTCCTCCAGACCGGCCCGGTGCAGGGTCCGGCGGAAGGTGGGCAGGGTGTCCATCAGGCCGATCTCCGGGTCCACGACCGACGGGTCGTGGTACTCCCACCCCGGCTGCTGCTCCTCGCTGCCGCGGTGGTGGTCGACGGTCAGCGCGCTGACCCCGGCCTCGCGGGCGGCGTCGGCGAGCAGGATGGTGGAGCGGCCGCAGTACGTCCCGACCTCCAGCAGCGGCAGCCCGAGCCGCGCGGCCTCGGTGGCGGCCTCGTACAGGGCGAGCCCTTCCCCTACGGGCATGAACCCCTTGGCGGCCTCGAAGGCGGCGAGGGTCTCCGGCTTGGGGCTGGCCATGGTGTTCCTCCTGCGGGACTGGGCGACGGTCATCGGCGGCCCATGGTGCCTTACCCGCTGGTAGGACGCCATGCCCGGGGTCCGGGCCCGCCGCCCGCCAGGGTCCCGCCCGCCGGGCTCCGGCCCGCCTCCCGGCGAGGGTCCGGGCGGCCTCCCGGGAGGGTCCGGGCCCGTCAGGGACGGGTCTCCGGGTGGGCCGTGAGGAGGGTCGCGAGGTGGCGGGTGGGGGTGGTGGGGTCGGTGGGGTGGAGGAGTTCGGTGCGGTGGATCAGGCGGGGGGTTCGGACCGGGATCGCCTTGACGCCGGGGAAGGTGCTTCCCAGGGACAGGGGGAGCGCCACCAGGCCGTGGCCGGCCGCGGCGAGGGCGGCGAGGCCGTGCGGATCGGTTCCGCGGTGGCGGAGGCGGGGGTGGAACCCGTCCGTGTGGCAGACGGCGCGCAGCCTGTCGAGCGGAACGGCGGTGTCCGGGGCGTCGATCCACTGCGCCTGCGCGAGGTCGGCCAGCCGTACCGAGCGCAGCCGGGCGAGGGGGTGGCCGTCCGGGAAGAGGACGGAAAGGGGCTCCTCGGCCGCGACGAGGGTGACGGTGGGGCCGAGGTCGGGCAGCGGCAGGGGGTCGCTGGGCGCGGCCACGCCGTCGATCAGGCCGAGGTCGGCGCGAGCGGTCAGTACGTCTTCGATCACCGCTTCCCGGTCCAGGACGCGTACTTCGATCTCCAGGCCGGTGATCGTGGCGCGCAGCCGTGCGAGGGCCCGCGCGACGGCCGGCCCGAGGGCGGCGGGGGAGCAGGCCAGGGCCAGCCGGGCGGTGGGGGCCTGGTCCAGGCGCGCGATGTCCGCGCGGGCGGCGTCCAGCCGCAGCAGCAGCGCGGGGGCGTGCTCCATCAGCCGGGTGCCGGCCGGCGTGGGCGCGACGGGCCGCCGTTCGACCAGCCTGGCGCCCAGGTCGGCTTCGAGCGCGGCGATGTGCTGGGACACGGCCGACTGCGTGTAGCCGAGGGCCGACGCGGCGGCGGAGAACGAGCGGTGCTCGAGGACCGCGACGAAGGTGCGCAGCAGATGCGGATCCATGAGCATCAGTATCGCTTATGCGAGCACCAGGGATCATCGTTGGACCTGATGGCCGGACAGCTCGCAGGATGGCTCTCATGAACGACGACGACTCGACGAACTTCATCAAGGGCACGGACGGCACGGGCGGCCACCACGTCGCGCGGATCGCCCTCATCGCGGACCGCTCCGACGCCGTCCGTTCCCATGCCCGCGTCCCCGGCCTGCTGGAGGCCCTGCGCGAGCGCGAAGGGCTGGACCTGGACGCCTACTGGATCCCCACCGAGGAGGCCGGCGCGGGCATGGACGGCTTCGACGCCGTCTGGGTCCTGCCCGGCAGCCCCTACCGCAGCGAGGGCGGAGTGCTGGCGGCGATCCGGGACGCCCGCGAGAACGGCATCCCCTTCCTGGGCACGTGCGGCGGCTTCCAGCACGCCCTCCTGGAGTTCGCCCGCACCGTCTGCGGCCTCGACCGGGCCGGTCACGCCGAGAACGATCCCGGGACCGCCGACGAGGACGCCGTGGTCGTCCCGCTGGCCTGCTCGCTCGTCGGCCACGAGGGCACGGTACGGGTCACGCCCGGCTCCCGGGCCGCCGGCCTGCTCGGCGCCGACCGGACCCGGGCGCGCTACCACTGCAACTACGGCCCCAACCCGCACCACTTGGACCTCCTGCGGGCACACGGCATGACCTTCACGGGGACGGACGAATCCGGCGACATCCGCATCGCCGAACTGGCCTCCCACCCCTTCTTCCTGGCCACCCTCTTCCAGCCCGAACTCGACGGCGACGGCACCCGCGCCCACCCGCTGATCACCGGCCTCGCCGCGGCCGCCGTGGACCACGCCCGTACGCGGAAGCCGGCGACGGCCTAGGCGCCGTCCGGGCGGGGCGGGGCGTCGCACTCGAACCACACCGTCTTGCCCGTGGCGTTCGGCTCCGTGCCCCAGCGGTCGGCCACCGCCTCCACCAGGAGCAGCCCGCGCCCGCCCTCGGCGAGTTCCCCGCCTCCGTCCGTACGGGCCGCCCGTGGGGGAGCGGGGCAGCCGTCCGACACCTCGACGCGCAGCCCGTCCGGCTGCCGCAGGATGAGCACCACGCAGTCCCGTCCGGGGACATGGCGTACGACGTTGGCGACGAGCTCGGTGAGCGCGAGCCCGGCGGCGTCGGCCAGCCCGGCGAGGTCCCAGCGGTCCAGGAACATCCGCAGGATGCGGCGCATGTGCCGCGCGGAATGGTCACCGACGGTGAAGCCCATGCGGTAGCTGGCCTCAACTTCGTTGGTCAAGTGCTCAGTTGTGAGATTCATGACACCAGGCTGGAGCGGCGTGGTTACGCTCGGCTATGGACCGAAACGAACGCAGCACGGTGTGCACTTGGGGGTGACCGCTCCATGGTCAACATCCGCGATCTCGATCCCAGCGCCTCCCCGCTGGACTACTACGGCTCGGAACTGCGCCGCCTGAGGGAGGACGCGCAGCTGAAACAGGGGCAGCTGGGGAGCATCGTCTTCTGCGCGGCCTCCCTGATCGGCCAGATCGAGACGGCCCGGAAGGTCCCGACCCGGGACTTCTCGGAACGGGTCGACGCGGCGCTCGGGACGGGCGGCGTGTTTTCCCGCCTGGTGGGCTTGGTGCTGCGCAGCCAGCTGCCCACGTGGTTCCAGGCGTACGCGGAGATGGAGGCGCGGGCCACCTACATCTCCACGTTCCAGGCGCAGTTGGTTTACGGGCTGCTGCAGACCGAGGAGTACGCGCGGGCGATCCTGGGAGTGCGGGGTGACGAGGGGCTCGACGGGAAGGTGGCCGCCCGCATGGAGCGGCAGCGCATCATGGACCGGAGCGAGCCGCCGCTGATGTGGGTGGTGCTGAGCGAGGCAGTGCTGCATCAGGAGATCGGTGGCCGGGAGGTCATGCGGAACCAGCTCGCCCATCTGTTGGAGCTTCGGAGCCGGGAGTGGGTGCGGGTCCAGATCTTGCCTTTCGAGGCAGGCTCACATGCGGGGCTGATGGGTTCGTTCACTCTTCTGCGGTTCGATGACGACCCTGATCTCGTCTACACCGAGGACTTCATCCAGGGGCACATGACCGCCAATCCGCAAGCGCTCAGGGAGGGTTCGCTCCGTTACGATCATTTGCAGGCCGCCGCCCTCTCCGTGGAGGACTCGGCGGCACGGATCGCCCGTGTGATGGAGGAACGCTATGGACAGCATCCAGGACCTGATGGGCGCGCGCTGGCGTAAGTCTTCGTACAGCGGCGACACCGGCGGCGAGTGCGTCGAGTGCGCCCCCCTCGGCACAGCCGCCTGGCGCAAGGCCTCGTACAGCGGCGATACCGGCGGCAACTGCGTAGAAGTCGCCGCCCAGCCCTGCCGGATCGCCGTCCGGGACTCCAAGAACCCCGACGGCCCCGCCTTCACCGTCACCCCCGCCGCCTTCGCGGCCTTCGTGCGCGGTCTCTGACCTCCGTGATCGGGGGGCAGAAGGCCGGAATGGCCTTGGCCGTCGTGTTCGGGGTCGTGCTCTGCGGCGTGGCGCTGTTCGGGATCCGCTCCATGGGCGACCCGTACCCGTCGTTGTTCGGTGTACGGGTCGACGGCGGGCGGATCGCCATCAAGGTGCCGCTGTGTCCCGGACAGAAGGTCGTCTCCGTGCGGGTCCGGGACTTCGACGGCCGCAAGACGCTCTGGAAGGCCTCGGCTCCGGCCACCCCCGAGGTGCTGCGCGGAGAGGTCACCCTCTGGCGGTCGGAGGACTTCCTGAAGTCCGGCGGTGGGCAGCAGCCCGCCAAGCTGGCGGAAGCGTACGAGGTCACGGTCGAGGTCTTGCTCCCGGGCGAGGAGGGAACCTCCGATGACGTCACCGCCACCGTCTGGGTTCCCAAGGAGCAGTCGGAGGCCTGGACGTACGTGACCGCCGACGGCCGCAGGACGACCCAGGAGCCGGACATCCCGGCGACCGACTGCACGCCCTAGGCTTTCGATCATGACGGAGCCGCAGATACGAGAGCTGTTCGACGAGAGCCGGCGCGACCACCGGGACGACGGCCGCCCGCGCCCGGTCCGGACGTACCTCTGGCACCCTCCCGTGTCCGCCGGGACGGAGCCGCCGGTGGTGCTCGTCTCGCACGGTTCGGGCGGTTCGGCGGGGCAGGTGGCCTGGCTGGCGGAGGCGCTCGCGGCGGCCGGGTTCCTCGCGGTCTCGGTCGACCACCACGGCAACAACTTCGTGGACGGTTACCTCCCGCAGGGCTTCGCCTTCCCGTGGGAGCGGCCGGGCGATCTGTCGTTCGTCCTGGACGTGCTCGCCGCCGAGCGGCCGCTGCCCCTGGTCGGGGCGGTGGGCTTCTCGGCCGGCGGGTACACGAGCGCGGCCCTGGTGGGGGCCCGGCTCGATGCCGGTGTGCTGGGGGCGGTCCTGGGCGGGCAGGTTCCGCTGCCGCCCATTCCGGAGTTCCCGGACCTGATGGAGGTCCTGCGGGAGTCCGTCGACGGTGAGCGGCTGGCGCGGGCGGTCGCCGAGGGGGAGCTGGACCACACGGATCCCCGGGTGGGTGCCGCGTTCCTCGTGTGCCCGGGGATGGGCGAGATGGTCACCGCGGAGAGCCTGAAGGGGATCACGCGGCCGGTGGCGGTCCGGTGGGGCGGGGCCGACGTCATCACGCCCCCGGAATCGAACGCGCTGCGCTACCTCGACGCCGTCCCCGGCGCCGAAGGGCGCTCGGCCGGTGCGGACGTGGAGCACTACCACTTCCTCGGTGACAACCCGGACGGCGCGGAGGTCCGTAGCCGCGTGGCCGCCGAGGCGGTGGAGTTCTTCCGCGCCCGGCTGGGTGGCGGGGCCGACGCGTAGGGCCGAGGAGGGGGAGGTCCGGCCGAAGGCGACCTGGCCGAGCCGACGCCGATCCGGGATCGGCGGGACAACCCGTACGGCCGGTGGTACACCGGTAGTTCGGCCCGTCCGTGCGAAGGGGAACGCCATGGGGGCACGTACGGGCGCGGCCGGTGCGGCGGGACGTGGACGGACGGTGGCGTCGTGAGCGGGTGGCGGAAGGCCGGGATCGCCGTCGGCGCCGTGGTCGCGTTGGTCGTCTTCACCTGGGGGCTCGACGCGCTCGGCTACCGCTCCCCCGACGATCCGTCCCTCCTGATGGCCGGCGGCGTACGGATCGACGACGGCCGGATCACCGTCAAGGTGCCCGTGTGCCGCAAGGGCGAGGTCGAGTCCGTGCGGGTGAAGGACAGTCCTCAACTGCTGGGCAAGGTGCTGTGGGAGGCGACCGGTCCGCTCACCCCCGAGGTGCGGCACGGGACGGTCACCCTCTGGCAGGCGGCGGACTTCCGAGAGGTGAGCGGCGGGGAGCGGCCCGTCCCGCTGCCGGGGGTGCTGCAGGTCTTGGTCTCCGATGCGCAGGGCGGCGAGGGGGTGCTCTTCAGGCCGGACGAGGTGGCCAAGGCAGAGCTGCCCGAGGGGAAGTACTGGACCAAGGACGGGCCCAGGACGGCCGCCCAGATCGACCGGGTGCGCCACTGCAATCGCTGACCCCCTGACGGGCGCCGGGGGTTGCACGGACCGGGACCACGTGGTGTAGGCCACCCTTGCCTTCATCCTGCATCCAACTGGCTCTACTCTGATGCGGATTCGAACGGCCGGGGGGCCGGTTCAGCCGACCACAGGGACCACGGGGGACGGGCAGCATGAGCGGTGTGACCAAGGGCGGCGGCCAGGACGACGATTACGTCGACGGGGGCATCAAGCCGCTCACGGCCGCCGATCCGAGCCGGATCGGGCCGTACCTGCTGCTCGGGCGGCTCGGCGCCGGCGGCATGGGGCGGGTGTTCCTGGCCCGGTCCGAAGGCGGGCGCACGGTCGCGGTGAAGGTGGTGCACGAGGAGCACGTCTCGGACGCGCAGTTCCGTGCCCGGTTCCGCCGCGAGATCGACTCCGCCCGGAGCGTCGGCGAGCGGTACACCGCGCCCGTGCTGGAAGCGGACCCCGACGCCGAGCGGCCCTGGGTGGCCACCGGGTACGTACCCGGGCTCTCGCTGGAGCAGATCGTGCGCCGGCACGGCCCCCTGCCCCTGGACTCCGTGCACGCCCTCGCCGACGGGCTGCTGCACGCCCTCGCGGACATCCACGCGGCCGGGATCGTGCACCGGGACCTCAAGCCGTCGAACGTGATGCTGACCGTCGAGGGCATCCGGGTCATCGACTTCGGCATCGCGCGGGCCCTGCGGACCTCCGTGGACTCGCTGCTCACCAGCACCGGCCTGGTCGTCGGCTCGCCCGGGTTCATGTCGCCCGAGCAGATCCGCGGGCAGCGCACCGGGGCGAAGAGCGACGTGTTCACCCTCGGCTGCGTCCTGATGTACGCGGCCACCGGCAAGCTGCCGTTCGGGCACGGGGCCAGCAACCAGCACGCGGTGATGTTCCAGATCGTGGAGGACGAGCCGGATCTGGAGGCCGTCGGCGACGAGGCCCTGAGCGCGCTCATCCGCCGCTGCCTGACCAAGGGCGTCGACGAACGGCCCGACGTGGACGAGCTGTTGGAGGACCCGGAGCGGGTACGTCCGGCAGCGCTCGGCGGGGCGTGGCTGCCGCCCGGGGTCGTGGCACGCCTCGCCGGCCAGGCGGCGCGGCTGCTCGACGCGGAGGCGGTGCCGAGGCGGGAGGCCACGGCCGCCGGGGAGCCCGGCCACCCGGCGACCCTCGGGCTGGGCGGGGCCGTGTCCGGTTCCTCCGAGCGGGAGACGGAGTCGGAGCCGGAGCCCGCGGCCGACCCGGTGCCGGTATCGGTGCCTGCCCCGGCTCCGGCGGTCGCCGCGACCGGGAGCGAGCGGCAGGGCGGCCGACGGCCGTGGTGGAGGGTGGCGGTTCCGGCCGTCCTCGTCTTCGCGGTCGGCGGTGGCACGGTGGCGCTGCTCCAGCCGTGCGGCGGCGGGCACGACGACGGGAAGCAGGCCTCGCCCCCGGCGGCGAGCGGGCCGGTGACCCCCGGCTCCGCGGGCTCCCCGTCCGCGGCGGGCGGGTCACAGACCCCGGGCAGCCCGGAGGCGCAGACTTCGCAGCGTCCGCCGGCCCCGGGGGCGGACGGCAAGGTCGGCGGAGCCGCCGGGAC